>NZ_CP108485.1 GCF_036226505.1 Kitasatospora sp. NBC_01246
CCAGTTCCTGGACCGGGTACCCGGCCGATACACGGCGTCGGCCTTCTTGGCGATCACGCCTTCCAGCTGGTGTTCGCGTGTCCACGCCACCGCGGCGGTCACTTCGTCCCAGGCTGGGGGGACGCGCAGCCGGGGGCGTTCCAGGGCGCGGTCCTCCAGCAGGGCGCGGCGCCGGGTGTACGGCTCGGCGAGCAGGGGCCGGTCGGTGTGCAGCAGGTCGAACGCGACGTACACGGCCGGGGCTCTGCGGGCGCCGGCGAGGACCGAGGCCGGCCGGGTGCGGTGGACGCGGCCCTGGAGAGCGGAGAACGAGGGCTGCCCGCCCTGCATGATGACCAGCTCGCCGTCCAGGATCAGTGGTCCGGGCACCTCGGCCAGGGCCTCGACGACCTCCGGGAACCGGGCGGTGTAGTCGGTGCCGGCCCGGCCGACCAGGCGTACGGTCCCGCCCTCCAGGTAGGCGGCACATCGCGCGCCGTCCCACTTGGCCTCCGCCTGCCACCCCGGCCCGGACGGCAGCGGTCCGGCGGTCGCGAGCATCGGTTCGATGTGCGGCAGCCGCAGGGCGGGCGCGGGGCGGGAGGCCATACCTCCAGCATCAGCCCGTGCAGCCCGTACGCGGTGTGGCGTTCGACCGGGCGGAGCAGAGCGCCCGCGGGCGCGCGACGATGGAGGAGTGAGCCCTGCCGCCCCCCGCTACCGCCACCTCGACGTCTTGGAGGAGACCGCCCGGCCCGACCACCGCCTCCTGGTCCTCGCCGTCGGCAGCCGCGCGTACTTCCTGCGCCGCCTCGACGAGCACTCCGACGACGTCGAGCCGGTGGAGACCGCATGGGAGATCGCCGGGTGCGAGGACGCGACCCGGCTGGTCAACCGGAACCGCGATGGCACCACCCGACCGTGACAACTACCCTAAGTGTCCGGGTGGGCACCCTAGGCTGTCACCCATGAGACTGCAGTACGTCACCATGGCGCTGGCCGCCGTCCTGATCGCCATCCTCGCGGGCGCCGGCGGCTACTACCTGCGCGACAGCCGGGAGAGCGCCCCCGCCCCCACCTACATCACCGTCCCCCCGAGCCCCCTCGCCACCACACCCACCCCGGGCCCTACCCCCTCCGGCACGCCGACGACCGCACCGTGAAGCCTGCCGGCCCGGCCGTGATCAGTTCCGCACCGCCCAGAACCGCTGCGCCGTGTCCCCGTACTGCACGCTCGCCGACAGCGAGGCGGGCGGCTCCCTCCACAGCAGACTCCACTGCCCGCCACCGCCGTAGCCGTCCACGATGATCGCGAACTTGCCGGTGTTCACCCACGACGACGTCTGATCCTGGAACCCGTAGTCGCTGAACATCACCGGCTTCTCCTCGTACAGCGCCGAGAACTGCAGCCGCCGCCCACCCCAGTTGATGTCCGCGTAGAAGCAGTAGTACGAGGGAGACGTGTCGTCGGGGCAGCCCTTCCAGTCCGCCGTCGCCGACCGCGTCCCCCGCGCCCTGCTCCAGACCGGCGCCCGCTCCTCGCCCGGCAGCGGCAGCACCATCACCACCCCGCCCCCGAACGTGATCTCGTTCGCCGCGCTCTGCCGTCCACCGCGGCTCGCCGCCAGCTGCGCGTCCACTGCCCGCTGCAGTTCCGCACGCCGGCCGGTGTCCAGCGCCGCGATCACCGGCCGGTCGTCCCCGATGCCAGCCGACTGCGCACCGGCCGGCTGCGCGCCGAGCACCGCGACGAGGGCGAGCACGCCCATGGCCGCCCGCAACCGGGCCCAGGCAGGGAGAGAAGTCACCATGCGGCCACCCTATGTGATCGAAGGGTGGCACACTGTGGCATCTGACGTTTGACCAGGTCGAACGCCTGTTCGATCCTGTGGAGGGTGCCGACCTACCACTCCCGCCGACCCGCGCCCACCGGCGCCACTGGCTCCTGGCGCGACGCCCGCCGCGCCCCCGCCGGGGAGGTCGAGCAGGCCGCAGACCGCGAGCAGCCCGTCTGGACGGTCGCACTCCTCGCCATGGGCGGCACCCTCGTCCCCGCCGTCGTCACCGCCTGGCGCCCCCTCGCCGCCGGGCGCTGGGCCGCCCACGTCCACTGGGGCCCGCCTCCCACCAGCGAGTGGATCATCTACACCCCGCGAACCCTCGTCGCCGCCACCGTCACCCCCCGCACCGATCGACCGGAGGCCGGCCCATGCTGACCCCCGTCCCGGACCTGGACCCGGGCAGGGACCGAAGGGACCGACTCGCCGAACTCCTAGCCGACACCTCCCCCGAGGCCCGCCGCGCCCGACTGAACGCCAGCACCTGGCCCGCCCTGGACACGATCGCCCCGCTGCTGCCCGACGGCCGCCTGCCCCGCGGCTGCGCCGTCGAAGTTCTCGACGACCGCTACCTGATCGGCGCCCTGGCCGCCGGCGCCGCCCAGCACCCCGACCTGTTCCTCGGGACCGTCGGCCTTCCCGACCTCGGCTACGCCGCCCTGAACGGGCTCGGCATCCCCTACGCCAGACTCGCCTGCGTCGACGACCCGGGCCCGCACTGGCCCGAGATCGTCGCCGCCCTCGCGACGGACGGCGCGTTCGGCGTGATCATGCTGCAGCCCACCACCGCGCCCCAGCCCCGCGACCACCAGCGCCTCACCGCCCGACTGCGCGAGACCGGCACCACCCTCCTCGTCACCACCCCCTGGCCCGGCGCGGAACTGCGCCTCACCACCACCAACCCCCGCTTCGCCGGCCTCGGCGACGGCTGGGGCCAGATCACCAGCCGCACCGTCGACGCGCACTGCACCGGCCGCCACAGAGCCGGCACCCGCACCCGCAGCGCCACCCTGCTCCTACCCGGTCCCGACGGCACCGCCCAACGCCTGATCGCCAACGTCGAACCGGCCGCACCGCCGGCCACCGCCACGGCCTGACGGGGCGCGAGGAACACCAGCGCTGCATCACGCGCCCCCTGCCACGCCCATTCGCCGCATCCGACGCACCACTCCGTTCGTTGGTCCGGGCATGGACCACAACCACGACCGAGCACTGATCAACGCGGTGGCCGTCACCTCGGCGGCGGCTGTCGTCGTGCTGGAGGAACAACTACGGCAGGCGGCCGCGATGGCGGCCGAGATCGCGGCAGCGGGGATCGACCTCGACGCCCTCGTCCAGGAGGCGGACGAGGACCTTCGGGCGGCAGGAGAGGACGATGACCTCCTGAGCCGGACGCAGGCAGCATTGGAGGCGTTGGAGGCCGATGGCCCCGTGTCCCGCGAGGAGAGCGAGGCCCTGGAGGCGGCGTGTGAGGCCATCATCGCCGGCTACCTCGCCCGGGACCGCGAGCGCGGCGAACGCTTGGACCGCCGCCGGGCCGCCCACCACCTCGTGGATACCATCAGAGCGAAGTACGCTGCCGGCCACAGCGCGTAACCCCAGCAGCCGCGACCGGACCCGCGCCGTTCCTCACCCGCCCGACTCCCACAGCCAGGCCTCCGGGCGACCGCCGAGCCGCCGCCGCCGGGCGACGACGAGCGCCTGGGCCAACGTCCGCACCCTGGCCTCCGGCACCACCTCGGCCAGCCGCTCCGCCGCCGCCCGCCGCGGACTACGCGGCCCGCTCAACCGCACCGACACCCGCAGATCAAGACCACGGCCCAGACCACCACCAGCACGGACGCTGCTCACACCGTGCTCAACGAGCGGAACCGCCGGCCGCTACTGCCCCGTCGACGGCCCACCGCGGGCCGTCCACCGGATCGCGCAGCCACACGAACTGGCGGTCCGGGCCTACCGTGATCCCGTACTCGCACGGCTCCGGCCGGCCCAGACCGTCCCACATTGCCCAGGCGATCATCAGTTCGTCACCGATTCGCCGTTCGCCGCCCTGGTGCAGCACGGTCGTGCCGTCACCCACCGCGGCGAACGCCGCCCACGAGGCGACTCCGTCGTGGACCCAGGCGTTCACCCCGTCCTCGTCGCGTCCAGTGGTGATCACCGCGCCCGGCACCGCCACCCGCAGCGCGAACGTGAGATCCCAGTTCCCCTCCAGGGCATCCAGATCCCGCTCCACCACCCGCTCGGTCTCGGCCGGGCCGACGCCGCGTACCGCCGCGTACCCGGTGAACCCCGTCAGCGGCGGCGCCGCGCCGGCCCGGTCCGCCATGAACTGCCCCAGGCCCTGCACCCAACCGGTCGCGCTGCGTCCATCGTCGGCGACCGTGAGGGCGACGTGGCCCAGCCGTCCCCACGGGTAGACGATCCGCCCGCCCGGGCGGGTCGCCTCCACCCACGTCCGGGGCACCCGTTCGACGGCGTAGGTGGCGATCACCCGGTCGAACTGTCCACCACCCGGCGCCGTGCCGGTGGCGTCGGCAACCAGAACCTCGACGTCCAGACCGGCGGCCGCCAGCCGGGCCCGCGCGAACTCGGCCAGCCCCGGGTCGATCTCGGTGGACACCACCCGGCCCGGGCCGGCCCGCCGCGCGGCGAGCGCGGCGTTCCAACCCTGCCCACCGCCGATGTCCCACACCCGGTGCCCGGGCTCCAGCAGCAGAGAGTCCAGCATGTCCACCACCACGCCCTGCGCGGACAGGCTGGACGACGGCAGCCCGCCGCTCACCTGGGTGACCGCGGCCGCGGACTGATCGCCGTACAGCTCACCGGCCCAACCGTCCGGATCGGCCGACCGGTCCACCGCCACGTACGCGTGCCCGTCCCACCGCCACAACCGCTCCGGCGCGAACCAGTCCCGGGGCAACGCGGCGACGGCCTCGCGCAGCCACGGAGCCCGCTCGGGCCAGGCCCCACGCGCCTCCATCGCCTCATCAAGGCCGACCCGCCACTTCACGAGGTCCACGCTCAGTCCTGCTTCGGCTTCCGGTGCTTCCCATCACTACCCGGATCCGGCTTGTCGACCTTCCCATCCGCGTTCCCGGGCGGCGCCTTGCCCTTGTCCAGCGGCTGGTCCTTCTCCCGATTACCCATCAGGGCTCCCCCTTCGCACGCAGAACAACAACCCGGCCATCCTGACCGCTACGCCACGCAGACGGGTAGGGGGCACAGCAGCGCACAAGGGGCGCCGGATGTCGTGCGCGCGCCCCCGGGAAAGCAAGCGGCCCCGGCAGTGCCCTGCCAGGGCCGCTCAGGCCTTCTCGGGACCACCGCACAACCTACTGGTGGGCACCGACACCGTCGTCGGGGGGAGCGGCGATGGTCAATGCGTCCAGGGCCTGCTGCGCCTGGCCTTCGCTGCCCCTGCCGCCACGGCGCGCCCCAGATTTGGCGTAGTGCGTGGCCATCTTCTCCGAGGCCCAGTCGCCGTCCGTGATGGCCAGGATCTCGGCCCCGCTGTACCCCTGTGCACCGAGGTCGGCCGGCACGCCGGCGCGCAGGCCGTGGCTGGTGGCGGTCGGCGCGTCGAAGTCCGGCGTGCGGGCGATCATCCGCTTCAGCGCCCGGTTCACGGCGTGCCCGGTCAGGCCGATCCCGGTCTTCGGTACGGGCATCAGGCCGCCCTTGGGGGTGATGCCGCGCAGCAGCGGCATCTCGGGGTCGGCCTGGCCGTACTCGGCGAGCAGCTCCAGGTACCGGCGCACCACCGCGATGGCCACCCGGTCCCGCACGGTGTACTCCTTGCCCGTGGACCAGTGGTCGTTCTTCGAGGTGCGCTTGCCGACGATCATCTCCTCGCCGCCGTCCGCGAGCATCACGAAGGCGATCGAGTCGATCCGGTAGGCGGCCTGTTCCGAGCGGCGGGCCCGAGTGCGATAGCCGAGATGCAGGATCACCAGGTCCCGGTAGCGCGCGAGTTCGCTGCTGGCCGTCACGCCCGCCTGGAGCTCGGCGACCCGGGCGCGGTCGACCGGCGGCGACGACCTCGGGGCGCGCTTCTCCGCCGCGAACCGGGCGGCCTGCTTGCGGATCAGGGCGTTCGCCGCCCTCGTGGGCGGCCACTTCGCGAACCCCGCGTCCGCGTTGCGGTCCCGGATCGCCGCCATCGCCAGCCGCAGCGAGCTGACCGGCGCTCCCGTCCTGTCCCGGCCGCCGTGCCGGCGCAGGTGGGAGATGTAGGAGACCATCGTCGTCTCCTCGGTCCGCGGGCCCGGCCGGCGGCCCTCCGCCGCGCACCAGCGCTTGAAGTACCGCCACTGTTCGTTGTACGTCGTGCTGGTGCGCTCCGGCCGGGAGTCGGCCAGGTCCTCGGCCGCCTCGGCGGTCAACGGCTCCTCGGCGTCGACCCCGGGCAGCGCGAACTGCACGAGCGCCTGGTCGTCGTCCTCGACCAGCTCGCCCTCGATCACCTCGACGTCCGCCAGCACCGGCAGCCTGTTCCCGCTCACGGCTCCTCCGCGCCCGCGACCACCCAGCCAGCCAGCGACTCCACCATGTGCGTGCCGCAACCGGCGCAGATGGCCGTCGGACGGGGATCGCGCAACTCCGTGGTCTCAATCGGACGGTGCTCGACGCACGTGCTGGTGCGGCGCAGCGCGACGGCCCGTGCGGCCGGGCTGCCTGGGACCGGCTTGATACCGAGCAGGTCGTGCTCCAGCACGGCGATCAGGGCGGGGTCCGCCCGCTCGGCCGGCGGCGCGGCCACGGCTGGGCGGCGACGGAACCACTTCACGACGCCTCCAGAAAGTGGTTGAAGGGCTGATCGGCCGTTACCGGGTAGAGGGGGTGGCCGCGCCAGGTGTGTGCGGCCGCGGTCAGGATTGCCCAGGCCGTTGACGCGATGACACCGGCTTCGTAAGCCTCCTCATGGTCCGCGGTTGGCGGCATGTCCGCGAACCGGCTCACCAGCTTCCTGGCCGCCCGGACGGCTTCGACCAGCGCGTGCTCCGGCTTGTTGTCGGCGCGCGCCAGAACCTCCTCCGCCACACGGGCGAGCACGAAGCCGGCGACGGTGTCGATCTGCTCGCGGGTGATGTACACGGTGATTCCCTTGCGGTGTGGGCTCGTGCGGGCGGGGGGCGTCAGGCCTTCGACCGGTCGGTGGTGGGAATGGTCAGCGTACGGCGGATGCGGCCGGCGAGCGTACGCAGCACGCGGTCGGCCTTCTCTCTCGTCCGCACGAGTCGTCCGCGGCGCACGACCTGCTGGTACTCCTCCATCCAGGCGTTGAACCTCTCCTCGTCCGCGAGGATGGTCCCGCTACTGCGCTGCAGGGTGTTGTGGTGCAGGAGGGCCTCGAAGTCCATGTGCTGGATCTGAATGTCCTCGGGCGGCTCGTTCGCCGGCACGTACGCCGGGTCCCTGAAGTCGATGACCCGCGCGACCAGTTCGGCTGCGGCGTCGCGGGTCCGCTCGTCCTTGACGCAGCGGCGCTGGAGCCTGGCGCTGGCCTTGCGCACGGTCAGCAGGCGTTCTGGTGTCGGGCGCTCCCAGAAGTACTCCAGCACCGCCGCTTCCAGTGCGTCGCAGCAGGCCGCCACGTCCTCCGGGCTGCCGAGGCGGTAGGCGACGACGGGTTCGGTGACGGTGCGGGCGGCAACCTGGCCGGCGGCGCGCGAAGCGGCCGTGCCGGCCATGGTGGCGGTCTCGGCGAGCATGGTGGTTCCTCCCCTACCGGGCTCTGGGCCCGCTGGGAGGACTCTATCCGAGTTGCGTCCTCTAAATACAGTTAGAGGACGCAACACGAAGGTTGGTACAGACGTCAGCGGGGAACGGGCTTGCCGTCGGCGAACCGTGCCCAGCCCGGCCGGTACCCCGGAGCGTCGTGCCACGGCGCCGCCAGTTCCACCAGGCCGTCCCACGCGGCGTGCCAGCGATCCGGCGACCAGCGCCGATCGCGCTTCAACTCGTCGTCCAGCGCGATCCTCAGCGTGATCGAGGCGTTGTGCACCGCCGAGGACGCGCGGTCTCCCCGGTGGTGGCCGGGCGCGGTCTGGCGGTAGATGAACGTACTCAGCGCCTGCACATCGTCCTCGGTCGGACGGGCGGGCGCCTGCTGCTCGGTCGTCACGGGAGAAGCGTAGGGGCGGGCCGACGCCTACCGGTGATGGCTCGGCGGCCGTTCACTCGTCCGAGTGCGCCAGCAGGGCCGGCGCCCCCAGGCCCTGCCAGCGCGACCGCCCGCGACGGGCGATGTACTTCCGGATCGCCTCCTCCAGCAGGGCGGCGCCGGGGTTAAACCCGCCGTGCCCGTGCTCGCAGTCGGCGTTCTGGCAGGCGTGGTCGCCGGCCACCGGGGCGTACAGCAGCGGGGTGAGGTGCACTGGGCAGACGCAGAGGTCGTCGCATTGGTGGGCCTGGGAACGTGTCACGGCTTGAGAGTAGCCCCACGCGGTGGAAGGGCGGGCGCACTTGTCGGCACCGGCGATGAGGAGGCCGTTTGGGGCAGAGAGATCGGGTGGGACCACAGCGCATCCCAGTCCGGCCGGTCGCGCCACGGGCCGGCCATCCTCGCCAGGGTGGTCCAGAGGCGGACGATCTCCCGGGCGCAGGAGGCGGCGGTTGCATCGTCGTCCGCCCGGTCCCGCAGGGAAAGGGTGGCCAGCAACTCCTTCCGCAGGCGCGCGGCGGCCGCCGCCAGCTGGTGCGTCCCGATGTCGCCGGCCGGTGACGCTTGCAGCTCCGGGGCCCGCCGGGAGACGAACGTGGCCAGCATCCGGACGTCCGTCGGGGTGAGGCGGTCGGAGGAGACGGGTGGACACGGAAGACGGACCAGCTCGGTGTTCGTCACACCTCCACGGTAGGGCGGTCCTTGGACAGTGTCGACGACTCGAAAGGTCTGTCACCCGTCTACCACGGTTATTTGTGTTCAGGGTCCGGACCTGGGAGGGTGCGCGCCATGCGAATCACCGTCACCGTGGAGGACCCGACCCCCGAGGTCCTGGAGCGACTCCTGGCTTTCACCTCCGAGCCGGGCGCGGAGGTGGCCGCGCTGCCGGACACCCGCTGGACTCCGGAACGGGCGCGGGCCTACTACCTCAACCTGCCGCCACGAGCCCAGCAGATCCTGCGCGCGGTCGTCGCCGGCGATGGCTGGTGCTCGGCGGACGTCGCCCGCGGGGAGAGTGGGCGCAGCCTGCGCGGCTGCACCGGCGCCTTCGCCCGCAGAATCCGGGAGGGGGCTCTGGCTGGACGATGGCCGGCGTCCCTGCCGGTTCCGGTGGAGACCGTCACCACGATGGGGGCGGTGGTGAGGTTGGAGATGCCGAACCACGGCACCGAAGCCGACCCGCTGCCGGCCTTCCGAGCCGCGCTGTCCGACCTCCACGGTGAGGGCTGAGGGAAGGTCAGGGGGTCCTGCGACACGAGCTGCTCGCCCCATAAAGGTTGCGATAGCGAAACCATTATGGCAGAATAATGGTTGTCGGAACGCAACCATAGGGGATACGATGCACAAGGATCTGCGGGCCCTGGTCAAGAAGCTCACCGCCCAAGGGTTCGAGGTGGAGGCCACCAAGAACGGCCACCTCACCGTCCGGCAGGACGGGCGCCGGGTGGCCACCCTCCCCGGAAGCCCCAGTGACCACCGCTCCATGGCCAACTGCCTCGCAGTCCTGAAGCGAGCCGGGTTCAAGCCCTGACCCCCACCCCGGGGGCGCCTCCCAAGCGCCCCCGGGCCCCAGCCGCGTACCGACAGCCCATCGCCCAACTCGCCACCAGGAGAACCCAGATGGCCACCAGCAAGACCGCATGGAACGCGTACATCGAGTACGCCACCACGGTCACCGACGACGTCCACGACCAGCTCTTCGACCAGCTCGCCGAGTACGCCGGAGCGCCCACCACCGCCCCCAACGGCAACTTCGCCGTCGAGATCACCCTGCCCGCCCCCACCGTCGAACTCGCCATCCCGGCCGCGCTGGAGATCGTGGGCGCCGCGCTGCGCGCCGCGCACGGATCCGCCCCGGTCGCCGTCATCGAGGTCATGAGTCGCGCCGAACGGAACCGTCGCACCCACGCCCCGGACATCCCCGAGCTGACGGGCGTGCCCGGCGTCGCGAAGATCCTCAATATCAGCGGCGCGGGAGCCCGCAAGCGGATCGCCTCCCCGGAGTTCCAGCGGCACGTTCCGGTCGTCACCGTCATCGACGACCGCCCCGTCTTCATCGCCGACCAGGTGAAGCGCTACGCCGCCCAGCGCAGCGCCGGACGCCCCCGCACATCCACCGAGCAGTGACCGACCAGCAGGACGGGCTCACCCCGTCCCCACCGACCCTGAAGGAGCAGCACATGGCGCGCGACGACCTGGTAGAAGTGCTGACCGAAGCGCTGGAGAAACTCGACACCGAAACCGGTGAAGGCCTCGCCGACATGCCGTACCAGGACATCGCCGAGGCCCTCGCCGACACGATCCTGCGGAAGGCCGTGAAGCCGTGACCGAACGCCTGTGGGGCCGGTGGTGGCCCGAGCCGGCCGACACCGAACCGATCGACTCGGGCAGCCACCTGGAGTGGTGGCCCTCCCACCGCGCCGCCGAACAGGCGCTGCGTGAACGCCTCGGCGCACAGCCGGCCACCATCGACGGCATCGCCCGCAGCACCCAGAACCTCGCCGACGGCCGGACCCTCGCCGACGCCCAGTTCTACGGCGACCGCCGCTCCCGGATCTACCTCTACGCCGTCACCGGCCGACCCGGGCACGGCCCGCGGCCCGAGTCGGCGCCCTACGGCATGCTGGAGTTCGGCCCCCGCGGCGGCATCCGGTTCCGCAACCTCGCCGGCGTCGAGTCGGACACCGTCCGCGTCCAGGTCGTCCACCAGGAGAGCGGCCAGGAGCTGTACCTGCGCGACGTCGTCGTCTACCCCTGGAGCATCGCCAGCTTCGGCCGGTCCACCAACCCGAACCGCTGGGCCCGCTGGCTGAAGCACGTCGCCCGCGACGGCCTCGCCCGCACACTCGACATCGCCGTGCCCGGCCCTCACCTGGCCACAGCCACCGACCTCGACACCGGCCACCAGATCGCCAGCCTGGTGCTCGACCCCGAGCTGGAGGCCGTCCGGTGACAACCGCCCTGGCGCGCCCGGCCGGCCTCCAGCTGCCCCCGCTCGACCTCGACCCCCGGCCCGCCGAGCGCGCGTTCGTCGACGGCCTGGTCGACGACCTCGAGCCCGAGACGTTCCTCTGGATCACCGTGCGCCAGCCGGACGGTGGCGCCCACGTCTACTACCGCTGGACCGGCGGCGGCCGCGAACTCGGCGACCGCATCGACCTGGCCGCCCTCACCGCGGGCCTCGACTGCGCCGACGGCTTCCACATCGCCAACCGGCACCTCACCGACATCGAGCGCGGCCCGGTCCGGATCCAGGCCCACCCGCTGCGCCCGATCCAGGCGGACGTCGCCACCGGGGTTCGGGCGCCCGAGAGCGAGCGGGCGGGGCTTCGCCGGGTCATCCACTACGCGGCCCTGGAGAGCGGGCAGCAGGAGATCGCCCGGAACCCGGTACTGCCGCGCTGGCTCGGCGTCGGGCCGAAGCTGTTGACCGCTCGGTAGCGGAACCGCGAACTTTCTTCGACCAGGCCCTACGGGCCCCGCCCATGATCACAGTTGGTGCTTTCAGAGCTACACAGAGCTGAAAGGGGGTACCGTCCCGTGCACACGGGTCTAAGGCGCGCACGGGACGGGAGTACATCATGGCACCACCGAACACCATCAGCATCGGACAACGCATCAAGGCGTACGAGGACGAGCGCGGAATCAGCCATCTGAAGCTGGCCAAGCTCGCCGGCGTCTCCTACAGCCTGCTCACCAAGGTGGTCACGGACCATAGGCCGCCGACACCCGACTTCATCAACGCCGTCGCCCGTGCCCTGGGCGTCGAGCCCGCTGACCTGATGCCACCCCCGACGTACAGTGACGGTATGTCCGCCGATCCGCTGGCGCCGCTCATGGGGCCCATCCGAACCGCGCTCGACCTCTTCGACCTGCCTCCCCAAGAAGACGTCAGGCCCAGGCCGCTGGGAGCCTTACGAGCAGCGGTGAAGCGCATCAACACCCTCGCTCAGGCCGCCGCGTACAAGCCGATGTGCCAGACCCTTCCGGGCCTGATCACCGAGCTGCACACCGCTGCGCACGAATTCACCGGCGAGCAGCAACGACAGGCCTGGGGTCTTCTCGCCGAGGCGTACCGGTGTGGCCACTCGGTGGGCATCGCCATCGGAATGACCGACCTGTCCGCCACCGCGCTGGCCCGGATGGACTGGGCGGCCCAGCGTGCTGGCGACCGTGCTCCGGGCCTGCGAGCAGCCCGCGAGTACCTGAGAGTCACCGCCTACCTGCGCGAGCAGAACCTGGGTGCCTGCCGTCGGCTCCAGGCTGCCGGCCGTGCCCACCTCGAAGGCACGGACCCGGAGACCCCCGGCGTCTTGGCCGTGGGAGGCCAGCTCCACCTCGGCTCGGCGGTGGTGGCCGCGCGCTCCGGAGACACGGACCTGATGGAACACCACCTCAAGGAGGCGGGACGGGTCGCAGCTGTCACCGGGGAGACCGACGACTTCTCCCTGCACTTCGGGGGGACGAACGTAGGCGTGCACAGGGTGATGACGCTCGTCGAGTCCGGACAGCACGACAAGGCCGTCCGGGCCGCGCAAGGGGTTCGGTTCCCGCCGGGGTGGGCGCCCACCAGGATCGGACACCACCACATCGACCTGGCCCGAGCCAACTTCTGGCTTGCCCAGCCCGAAGCCGCGCTCGATCATCTCGACGCGGCCTACGACGTGGCTCCTCAACAGGCGTCTCGCCATCCCCTGGTACGCGAGACCGTCACTGGTCTGGCCCGCGCGGGCGGACGGCGCAACCCCCGTTTGTCAACCTGGATCGTTCGCTCCGGGGTGTGACGATCTTTCACTTTTTGTGAAATTCAAGGGCTTTCATCTTCGGCAAGCTTGGTCATGCAGGGCCCGGTGCGCGGGCAGACCTCCCGCACCGGGCAGCCGCCCCAGCTGCCGATCGCCAATGGGAGCCCCGCCATGGCAACTGCTTCCCCGCGACCGTCCGGTCGCACCCCCTCTTCAGGGTCCAGGTCCTCAACGGCGCCTCAACGCCGGTTGCAACTGGCCAACGCCGCCAGCGGATGGGGATCGAACTCCGTCACGGTCGCGTCCTATGTCGTCTCGCCCGGCCCCGGATGGCCCGCCCTGCAGTTCTCCGACTGCCGAGCGGCTGCCGAGCGGCACGGCTGGACCGTTGGCCGCGAGTTCACCGACTACACCCCGCCCGGCTTCGAACGCCTGGACCTCGGTGAACAGTGGCGAATGACGCTGCGCATGGCCGAGAGCGGCCTGCTCGACGGCATCGTGCTCCACGACCTCACCACGGTCACGAGCGACACCCAGGACTACCTCACCCTGGTCAACTGGGCCGCCGACCACTGCACCTTCGCCCTGGTCGTCAACGGAGGCGAGTACGGCCGTGACCACCTGATCGGCCGCCGGCCGGTGACCACCACGGCGGTGGCCTGATGAGCACCGCCGGAGAGCAGGCCGCCGCCCGGTTCAGGGCGGCGCTGGCGCTGACCGGCTGTTCCTGGCCGACCGTGGCGGCCTCCGCCTGGCCGGCCGGCCCCGACGGGGTGCCGCTGGTCGACCTCGGACACGGGCCCGCGCCCCTGCTCGACCAGCTGTCCGCCTGGATCGAGCAGCACGCCGACCCGGCGCACCCGTAGGCACGAGGCACGGGTGTTCCAGGTGCAGCTCCTCGTCGTCGCCCATGCCTCCCACGCCCGCGGGCTGCGCGAGCGGGTGCTTCACCGGCTCGCCGGCTGGGGCATCGGGTTGGACGCGGAGGCGTCGGACACCGTGCGCGTGGTCGTGAGCAACCTGTTCGCGGCCGCGCTGCTCCACGGAGTCCGGGGA
Source organism: Kitasatospora sp. NBC_01246 (assembly GCF_036226505.1). Classification (NCBI taxonomy): domain Bacteria; kingdom Bacillati; phylum Actinomycetota; class Actinomycetes; order Kitasatosporales; family Streptomycetaceae; genus Kitasatospora; species Kitasatospora sp. NBC_01246. The sequence continues at coordinate 13,785 of NZ_CP108485.1, forward strand.
CAGACCGTCACGGTGCGGCTCTCCGCCACTCGCGGGGAGCTCACCGTGGAGGTCATCACCGGCGTCACCACCCACACCCTCCGGCGCCCGCGCGGAACCGTCGGCACCGGCCGGCTCCCGGTTGCCCTCGCCGTCTACGCCACGGCCAGTGGCGTGACCGACCGCCCGCGGGGCCGCACCTTCTGGGCCACCGTGCCCGTGCCCACCCGACACCGCCGCACCGAGCGGGCCGCACCGCTTCGCTGCCGCCTTCCGTCCCGGGCTGCCCCCCACAGCCGGGCCTGACCCGACCATCCGCCGAACGACCGTGAGAGGACCCCCGTGCACGCCGCACCGTCCGTCATCCCGCCCGCCAACGTCGCCGGGCTGCGCTGGCTCGCCGGCTTCCACCCCGACCCGATCGCCTGCCTGGACGCCTGGGACCGCGGCGACCAGGCCGAGATCCCGCTGCGCCACCTCGCGGCCGTGCAGGTGAGCGCGACCCTCGGGATACGGGCGGCGCAGCGGCTGGAGCCGATCGGGCCCGTGCTGCACAGCGTCAGCCGCGGCACGGTGGAGTTCCTCGTCGCGCCGACCACGATGGCCGTCGACCGTCCCGGCGTGAGGCTGCTGACCGGCGGGGCGCTGCCGTGCCCGCCGCCGGGCCGAGCCCCGCGGCGGCGCCGGGCCCCGCGTTGGATGGTCGAGCCGGACGGCCTCGGCCGGCTCATGGACGTCCGGGTGGTGCTGGACGCGGTGGTCGCGGAGTACGCCTACTTCGCGACGCTGCCGGACAACACCGACATCCCCGTTGGTCGTGCGCCGTCCGCCACGGCGGCGGCCGCCTTCATCACCGCCGGCCGAAGAGCGGCCGGGCGGCCCTGAACTCCTGGCGGCCGTGCAGCGGCTCTGACCGGCCGCCAGGGACCGAACCCCGCCCGCGAGACCGGGCGGGACGGCGGGAGAACAGCGTGCCCCACCCCCGTGGGCACGCCACGTTCACCGCGAGGAGCGCCGACTGCTGGACAGACGGGCGCTCGGCCGACCGTCACGCCCGGAGGGGACGTGGCGGTGGGCCAGACGGGGGTCCGGCCTTGGACGGGAGGCCGGGCCCCACTCGACGTAGGCGCAGCGGGAGAGGAAACGAGCGGGGTGGGTGTGGACGACGAGTCCGCTGGACGGTTGCCGGTAGTGGCCGCCGGCGAGCAGTTGCGGATGACCGCCCAGGAGGCGCGGCAGCGTATCGCCGCGGACCTACGCCGCTGGGGCGCCCCGACACTCCTCCAACCCTCGACCGACCGCCTGGCCGAGGCCTGCGCCGCGCTGGCGCTCACCGGCCTGCACCTCGGCCTGCCCCCGGACGCGGTCACCTTCCTGCACGAGTGCAGGGACTGGCTCGACACCGCGGCGGACCTGGAACTGGCCGGCGCCGATCCCGACCAGCCGCTGAAGGCGCTGCACCGTGTCTGCGGGGCGCTGCGCGCGAGCACCGCCCTGCTGGAAGGGCGGCGATGAGTTCCGCTGGCCGGGTTCCGATCCCCGAGCCGGCGGGCCGCACCGGAGGGCGGCGCGACACCCTGCCGCCGCGGGTGCGGCGAGCGGCGACCGGTACGCGCTCTGGGGAGAGTGCTGGGCGTGCTGGTCGTGCCCTGCCTCGGGCCGCCCGGCCCGAGGCAGGGGTTGCTCCGGGGGCTGCTCCGTGGCCCTCGCAGTTCCTGGCACCCGCACCCCGGGATCATCCGGTCGCCTCGACCTGGCCCAGCCTGTTCACCGTCCTCCCGGTGACCGGTGACCCCAGGCCCCCGATCCCCGACGACCATCGGCCCCGGCGGGACCGCCCCCGCGCGCGGACCCAGTTCCGGCCCTGACCGGCCGATCGGCGCGGCCTCCGGCCACGCCCCGACCTCGACCTTCGGAGCCCACCCATGCTCTCCGTTCCACCCGCGGTGACCGGCCACCCCTGCCCCGCCTGCGGCAAGCCGGCCAGCCTGCGCCACGACCTGCACCACCTGCTCACCCGCATCGCCGTCGGCCTGACCAACCGGCGGATCGCCGCCGCCACCGGCCGCACGGAGTCCGAGGTCATCCGGTGGACCAGCACGCTCTACCAGGAGCTGCCCGCCCGAAGCCGGATCCAGGCCGTCGACGTCGCCTTCCGCGCCGGCCTGCTGCCCCTGAGCGCCGACGCCCGCCAGCCAGAGCAGGGCTTCGCGCCCACCACCCTGCTCGTCGCCACCCAGCGCGCCCACGGCCTGCGCCTGGAGGAGATCGCGCTGCGCAACGGCCTCACGCTCGGCACGGTCAAGACCCACACGGACCGGCTCCACAAGCAGCTGGGCGTCGGCAACGGGGCCCGCGCCGTCTACGTCCTGCACTCCCTGAACGCCCTGCCCCGCCCGCACCCCTGCCCGTGCACCACCACCGGGCACCCGGACCACGGGCCCGGACCCTCCCGGCCCACTCCTGACTCCGTGGAGACCCTCTGATGTCCTCCCTCCTGCCGAAGGCCGGCCGACGCTGCCCGCGGTGCGGCGCCGCCCCCGTCCTCGAAACCCCGGGCCACCGCGTGCTCGGCCTCCAGGCGCATGGCCTGACGCACCGGGCGATCGCCGGCCGTCTCGGGTGGTCGAGCGACACGGTCGGCGCGCTGGCCGGCCAGGCCCGCCAGCAGCTCGGCGCGGCGACGGCCGTGCAGGCGGTCGACATCGCCTGCCGCACCGGCCTGCTCGTCCCGCCGCCCGGCGACCCCCTCGTGGCGGCGCGGGTCACCGGCGGTCAGCTGACCGCGTTCGAGCCCATCACCCGCGGCCTCAGCCACCAGGAGTGCGCGAAGGTCCTCAGGGTCGGCACGGCGACCGTGGGCAGCCACCTGCGCCTCCTCTACCACCGGATCGGGGCCCGCACCGCCGCCCACGCCGCCTACCTGCTGCACGGCCTCCGGCGCCTGCCCTCCGGCCACCCCTGCCGCTGCCCGGGCCGCGGCACCGTCGACGCACCGGCCGTGACGGCGCCGGCCATCAGGCTCGCGCCGGTCGGCCGGTGAACGCCCTGCCCGCGATGCCCGGGCCAGGCCCGCGCCACGTCCCGCGCCCGGGGGCCGGCGGGCGGGGGTCAGGCGGTGGCCAGGACCGTGCCGGCGCGGTGCAGGAAGTCCGCGACCTGGTCCTGGCCGCGCCAGGGGCGCAGCGCGGTGGTGACGTCGCGCAGGTAGGCGTGGGCGCGGGCGGAGCGGACCGGTCCGAGGATCGCCGTGGCGCGTTCGCCGGCGGCCAGCGCGGAGGGGAGGTCGTTGTTCTGCAGGTGGGCGACGGCCAGGACGGTGCAGCGGATGCCGGTGGCGCGGGCGAAGTCGCTTGCGGACATCGGTCCGGCCTGGTGGCCCCAGCGCAGGGCGGCCTGCGGCTGCCCGAGGTCCTTGTGGATCTCGGCGGCGTCGGTGCTGATCCGCTGGTGGGTGAGGTAGGCGAGGTGGGCCGGGTCGCGGGTGCCCGGGTGGATGGAGTCCAGCAGGTTCTCGCACACGGCCAGCGCCCGTCCGGCGGCCCGGCCGTCGCCCGCCCGGCCGTGCGCGCGGGCCTCCGCGAGCTTGATGAAGGCCAGCACCCGGGGCGCGGCCGCGTGCTGGGCCTGCTCGTAGGCACCCTGGGCCATGTCGATCGCCTCCTCGGGGTAGCCGCGCAGCATCGCCTGCAGACTCATCGTCGCCAGGGTGTACGCCCCGGCCTCCCGGTCACCGGCCGCGCGCGCCAGGCGCAGCGACTGGACGAAGTCGCGCTGCGCCGGGCCGTGGTCGCCCATGTCGAACGAGGACCAGGCGGAGACGCGGGCGAGTTCGGACACGGCCGTGAGCAGCTCACGGCCGAGCTGCTCCGTGAAGTGTCCCTGGAGCAGCGGCACGGCACGCTCGCGCAGCAGGCGCGTGACGGCCGGTGCCTTGGCGTGGCCGCCACCGAACCGCGAGTCCCAGCGCCGTGCCTCCTCGGAGGCCTCCCACAGCTGGTCCAGGTCGGTCCGTCCGACGCGGCGCCCGCGCGGGTCGGGGGTGACGGGGACGGCGTCGGCGGGCGTGCCGAGCCAGCGCAGGGTGGGCACCGTGTACGCGCCGATCGCGAAGGAGCCGTGGAGGAGGGAGCGTCGGTTGATCATGGGGGTGCTCCAGTGCTGGATGGCGCCGCGCAGGGCGGTATCGGGATCGCGGGGGAAATCCAACCCGACGTCGGGGCCCGCCTCACGCGCCTCGCCCATGCCGATCTCCGCCAGGGTGACCGGCCGCCCGAGGCGTTCTCCCAGCGCAACGGCCACGCACGCCGGCGCCGGGTCGCGCGGAACCATCCCCTTGGCCGTCCACCGGGATACGCCCGTATGGGTGTAGGCGGTCGTGACACCGCGCTCGGCGGCCAGCTCGTTGACCCGCCGGGCGAGCCACTTATGGCTGACGCCGCAGGCCTCGATGAGCGCGGCCAGGTCCGTGTTCGGGCCCTTGGCCCGGGTGGTCGCCACCACGGGATCCCCCTGTTCGTCCGGGCCCGGCCCCGACGTGCGCGGGCCGGTGCTCCGAGCGTAGAACGCCCCACCACCGCCCGGAGCCGGTTCGTGTTGTGTGCCCCCCTTGTGTGCCTCCCCGCAGGAGCGCCGCGGGTGTTCCCTGGACACCCACCCACCAACGGCCCAACCGAAGTGGAGCAACTCACATGCAATCAGCCATATATGACGATTCGTAGGGTCGGCTCACGGGCCCGTAGGATTCGGCCCCATGAGCCAGAAGAAACTCCTTGTCACCGGGGGCGCCGGCTTCATCGGCGCGAACTTCGTCCGCTACACCCGCGAGCACCGCCCCGAATACCGCGTCCAGGTCCTGGACGCGCTGACCTACGCCGGGAACAAGGACAACCTCGCCGGCCTCGACGTCGACCTGGTCGTCGGCGACATCTGCGACCGCGACCTCGTCGACCGCCTCATCGCCGACTCCGACGTCGTCGCCCACTTCGCCGCCGAGTCCCACGTCGACAACTCCCTGCACGACCCCGAGCCGTTCGTCCGCACCAACGTCCACGGCACCTTCACCCTCCTGGAAGCCGTCCGCCGACACGGCAAGCGCCTCCACCACATCTCCACCGACGAGGTCTTCGGCGACCTGCCCGTCGACAGCACCGACCTGTTCACCGAGGACAGCCCCCACAACCCCTCCAGCCCCTACTCCGCCACCAAGTCCGGCTCCGACATGCTCGTCCGCGCCTGGGCCCGCTCCTACGGCGTCCAGGCCACCATCTCCAACTGCGCCAACAACTACGGCCCCTACCAGCACCCCGAGAAGTTCATCCCCCGCCAGGTCACCAACCTGATCACCGGCACCCGCCCCCGCCTGTACGGCGACGGCACCAACGTCCGCGAGTGGACCCACGTCGACGACCACAACGCCGGCGTCCACACGATCATCGACCACGGCACCCCCGGCGAGACCTACCTCATCGGCTCCGCCGACGAGCGCAGCAACCTCGAGATCGTCCAGCTCATCCTCGAACTCCTCGGGCACGACACCACGGCCTACGACCACGTCGCCGACCGCCCCGGCCACGACCTGCGCTACGCCAACGACAGCACCAAGCTGCGCGCCCTCGGCTGGCAGCCCCGCTACAGCGACTTCCGCCAAGGCCTCGCCGACACCATCGCCTGGTACCAGAACAACCAGCCCTGGTGGCAGGCCCAGAAGACCACCACCGAAACCAAATACACCGAGATCGGGCGCTGACCCCCCACGCACGGGGCCGGCCCCCGAGAAGGAGTCAGCCCCGTGCGCCGCACCCTCATCGTCGGAGCCGGCATCGCCGGCCTGCTCACCGCCCTGCGCCTGGCCCACGCCGGCCACAACGTCACCGTGCTGGACGCCGAACGCATCGGCTCGGGCGCCACCTGCGCCAACCACGGCATGATCCACTCCGGCGCCCTGTACGCCCGCCAGTCCCCGCACATCGTCAACGCCTGCCGCCAGGCGGGCACCTTCTACGCCCTCCTCGCGCCCGACGCCGAGGTCCCGGCCTCCGACGCCGTCTACGTCCTCGACCCCGCCGACGAGCACGCCTTCCGCAGCGCCCTGGACACCCACCAGCTGCCCCACCACAGCGTCAAGCCCACCGACGTCCAGCACCTGCGCCTCGACGCGGTAACCGGCCAGCACCTCATCGCCACCACCGAACGCGCCATCTCCTCCCGGCGCCTGCTGACCGCCATCACCGCCCAGTGCCTCGCCGCCGGAGTGCGGTTCGTCCTCGGCACCGCCGCCCACAGCATCGTCCTCGACGGCAACCGGGCCGCCGCCGTACGCACCGGCACCGGCGACAGCCTGGAGGCCGACCACATCGTCCTCGCCGCAGGCCTCGGAACCACCCGCCTCCTCGCCGCCCTGGACTCCAAGCACACCCGGGACCTGCGCTCACGCCTGGACATGATGATGCACCTGCCCGGCAGTCTCACCCAGGGCATCATCTTCACCAACCAGTCCGGGCCCGTCGTGATGCCCACCCACGGCGCCGTCCTCGCCTCCCTCTACGGCGGCATCCAGCCCCAGATCACCGGCTGCCGCCGCTTCCCCGTCACCCTGGAACGCACCCAGCTGCTCATCCACCAGCTCGGCCGGCTCCTGGAACCCGGCGCCGTCGACCTCCCCTCGGCCACCGCCTACACCGTCGGCAAGACCGACTACGTCGCCACCCACCAGGCACTCGCGGGCCGATTCAACCCGGGCTGGCACATCATCGACCACACCGAGCACGACGGCATCACCGGCCTGCACACCATCTGCACCGGCAAAATGACCCTCGCCGGCCACGCCTCCGCCGCATGTGCCCAGCAGATCCTCGGCCACCCCGTCGACCTCCTCATCCGCCCGCGTCCCGCCGTCGACGTCCCCACCGGCCTGGTCGCCGTCGAGCCCTGGGCCCCCGCCCTGGCCGCCTGAACCCGAAGGGAACAACCCCCGTGATCCCCCCGTTCCGCATCGAGTTCACCACCGCCCAGAAGGCCGCGTTCCTCACCGCCGCGGCCGCCATCCTCGACAGCGGCCGGCTCACCCTCGGCCCGCACACCACCCAACTGGAGCAGCTGTTCGCGGCCACGACCGGCACCCGCCACGCCGTCGCCGTCTCCTCCGGCACCACCGCCCTCGAGATCGCGTTGCGCGCCCTCGGCCTCAACGACGGCGACGTCCTCGTCCCCGCGAACACCAACTACGCCACCGCCGAAGCCGTGATCCGCGCCGGCGCGCGTCCCGTCCTCTACGACGCCGCGCTCACCGCCACCGCCGACGCCATCGACGCCGCCCGCACCCGAGCCACCCGCGCCGTGATCCTCGTCCACATCGGCGGCCACATCACCCCCGAACTCGACAAGATCACGGACTACTGCGACACCCACAACCTCCTCGTCGTCGAAGACGCCGCCCACGCCCACGGCTCCGCCACCGCCGACCACCCCGCCGGCACCATCGGCGCGGCCGCCGCGTTCTCGACGTTCGCCACCAAGGCCGTCACCACCGGCGAAGGCGGCCTCATCACCACCAACGACCCCACCATCGCCGACCGCGCCCGCCACTACCGCGACCAGGGCAAGGACTCGACCGGCCGCAACACCCTCTTCGGCAGCGCCTGGCGGATGCCCGAACTCTCCGCAGCCCTCGGCCTCGTCCAGCTCACCACCGCACCGAACCCCATGGAGCGCGGCCACGACCTCCTGCGCGCCTACGCTCAGCGGATCAGCAACCCCCACGTCGCCGTCCCCTTCGAACCCAGGCACCGCTACAGCGGCCACAAGGCGATCATCCAGCTGGCCAACCGCGCCCAGCGCGAAGACCTGCGTGCCCACCTCGAAGCCGCCGGTATCACCCCCGCGCGCGGTGTCTACGAACACCCGCTCCACCACCAGCCCGCGCTCGCACTGACCGGCAGCTACCCGCTTGCGGACCGCTTCGCCGACGCGCACCTCTGCCTCCCCCTGTGGCCCGGGCTCGCCCCCGACCAGCAGCAACACGTGATCAACACCGTCAACGCCTGGACACCACGACAGGAGTGAGCGACACCCGGGGGGCGGCCGAACGGCGGGCGCTCCCCGGCTCAGCTGGCCCTGAGTCGTGCATTTCTCCATTCCAGGGAGGTATACCGGGCCCGTTATTATCGTGACACCAGAATCGGACACACCTCCTCGCCGAGAGTGGCGAGGGCCTAAGGGGCACTCGTGAAGGAACAAGAGCAGGTCAACGCCCCCTCGGTCCGTGACCTCACGGACGCCTACCAAGTTCTCCTCGGCAAGCCGGACCTGACGCGGGAGAACGCCCGCAAGTACGGCGCGGTCGTGCACGAGGTGGAGCAGGCCGTCCGGGAGGGCGTCCTGCCGAGCCGCGGCCCGTTGACAGCCGAGGCCCTCGACGCCTTCCTCGCGGCCGCCGAGGACGGCCTCTACCGCTCGGCGGCCTCCGGCAGCGGGCAGACCGCCCAGGCGACCAACCGGGGCCGGGTCGGCTGCCTGAACGCCCTCTCCGCGCTCGCCGAACGGCCCCTGAACCTGGCCCACCGCACTCCGGCGCCCGGCCTGAAGCCGGGGATCACCACCCGCCAGGCCGGCGTGCTGCGCCGCTACATCAACACCCACAACGCGCTGGAGGGCCTGGACAGGGACCACCGGCGGATCCTGCTGGCCATCGGCCTGGTGCTCGACACCCGGGCCCGCTCCGGCGAGCTCGCCGCGATGCTCACCAGCGACCTGGCCGTCGAACCCCGGCCCCGGCGGCGGCCGCCGCACGTGATGACCGTCCCGCTCCGCCTGAACCCGCAACGTCGTCCAGACCCCGCCCGGATCCTCACCGAGCCCATCGAGCTGCACCCCTCGACCAGGGCCTCGCTGGAACGCTGGCTGCCCATCCGCGAACTCCTGGTCGGCGAGCTGCGCACCTGGCACCGGCAACACCCGGACCAGGACGTGGATCCGCACCACGACGCCCTGTTCGTCTCCCTGCAGCCGAACCACACCGGAGGTCAGCCCTCGGTCGAGGGCGGGACACCTCTGCGTCCGGCCGGCATGCCGCTCCAGGCCCAGGGGCTGCGGCGCGCACTTGACCGAGCAGCGGAACGGCTCAACGCCGAACGCCGCTACCGGGGCCAGCCCCTGCCCACCATGGAACAGCTACGGCGAATCGTGGAGGCCTGAACCTCCGCCCGCTACACGGCATTCCGCCGATTTCTGCACGGCCCGCCCCGAACGGCCCCTACGCTGGATCAGCTACACGACCGACTCGAAGGACCGCGATGGACGAGAACAACCAGCCCCAACTCACCGGCCCGCAGATGGCAGTGCTCGGCACCCTTTTGGCGTGCAGCGCCGCAGCCTTCTTCGCCGCGCTGCTCGGAGATTCCGAGCGCTCCGCTCGCGGCTTCAGGTTGCTGAACATGTTGCACAACCGCGGCGAGGCCGAGGTCCTGCCCGCAGAGGTCGACCGGTAACGCTCACACGTCCCTCCGAGCCGTCACGCCCTGGTGGGGGCCTGGTGCCGCTGCCACCCCCTACGCTGGGACAGCTCGTCGCCGACCAGGGAGGCCGTAGGCAGTGGGCCCCACCGTACGCGCGCTCTGCACGGCCTGCCGGGATCGCCCAACCGTCGCGAAGGGCCTGTGCATGCGCTGCTACAAGCGTGCCCGGGCCGGCCGCCCACCCGTCGACAAGGAACTGGACCGCTACGCCCAGCCCGACGGCCACGGCCAGTACGGGATCCTCGACGACGACGGGCAGACCGTCCTGTGCCACGAGTGCGGCAGGCGCTACCGCTCGTTGGGAGCCCACGTATTCCGCGCGCACGGGACGACCGCGGACGAGTACAAGGCCGCGCACGGCCTGGCCCGCAGTCGAGGCCTCGCCTCGTCCGCACTGCGTGAGGCGCTCGCCGCTCGCAGTGCGCAGCAGGTCGGCACGCCGGCCTGGAAACGGTTCGAGGCTGCCCGCGACCCCCAGGCGGCCGCCGACGCACGGACATTCCCACCGAGTCCCGCCGAGGCCCGCCGCGCCCAGGTGGAGACCGCGACCCTTAACAGCCGCAGGGCCCGCAGGCCCGTGGTGCGCACCTGCCCCGAGTGCGGAGTCCAGTGGTGTCCCCTGCCCGGCGGCTACACCCGGACCACCTGCCGTGCCCCGGAGTGCGTGCGGGCCCACGCGGCCGAGGCGACCCGAGCGCGCGCCCGACGCCAGGAAGAGGCGATCCGCCCGCTGACCGACGACGAGCGGGAGAGCCTGCGGCGCCTGACCGGCTCAGACCTGATGGCCCTGGTCCGCCGACTCCTCGACGAGGGGATGCGGCAACGAACCCTCGCCGGCGCCGCCGGGATCAGCGAAGCCGGTCTGTCCCGGTTCCTGAGCGGTCACCGCGTTCCCGGCACCGACCGGTCACGCCCGGCCCCGACCGCCACGATCTGACCTGCCGTTCTCAGGCCTTCGGTTGGCTCAGACCAGGACCAGCGAGGTGCCGGCCTTCCCGATCCTCGATGACGACCGGCGGGCAGGTCACGGTGTCGTGGCGGTAGGTGTCCAGCATGCTGGCCATTCTGCCCGAGGCCGATAGCCGGCGAAGAGCCGACCGCTTCCCACGTGGGCGAATGTCTTCACCGGACATCCCGCCGGAAGGACCGAACCGTCACGTCACGGCAGGACCGGCACCGGGCATGAGCCGGGCGAGCTGCTCGCGCATCTCGGTCGCGGCCTGCACCGCGGCGACGACCTGCCCGCCGGCCTCCATCAGCTGTGAACGGGCCTCGGCAAGCTGGCGCTGTGCCTCGACCAGCTGGCGCTGGGTCTCCGTGAGCTGCCGCTGCGCCTCGGCAAGCTGGCGTTGAGTCTGGGCGAGCTGGCGCTGCGCCTCGGCGAGCTGCTCATTCAGGCGGCGCCGTTCCTCTCCGAGGTGAGCAGACTCGGTGAGCGACGCGGCGAGCTGGGACTGCACCTCGGAGAGCTGGCTGCTGAGGCGCCCGCGTTCGGCCTGGAACTCGGCCTGCAGAAGCCGCCGCTCCTCCTGGAGCGAGGCCCGCTCCTCCTGGAGGTCGTCGGTCAGCTTCTGGTATCCGTCCTGCGCGGTGGTCCGGCGCAGGCCGAGGTAGTCGAAGGCCGCTACCGCGACGCCTCCTGCGCCCAACCCGCTGAGCGCGGAGACGATCTCGGCAGCGGTCATCACGGCTGCTCCTCGGCGGTACTGGAAGGGATGGTGGAAGCGCCCGCGTTACTGGCCGGTGCGGGAAGTGGCGCGCTCGATCGACTGCGCTACCCCGGCCGGCTTGAACAGCGTGCTGTAGGCCGTGGTCGACACCAGCACGGCCAGCAGCGCCATGGAGACGACGCTGCGCCCGGTGAACGAGTCGTCGAAGTAGGCGCCGCCGATACCGACGGTGGCGGCAATCGCGGCGGCCGTGGCGGTGCGGGCCGGCTTGGGCCAGGTGGGCTGCTGGACGACGGCGATGGCGGCCGGGCTGAAGAATGCGACGATCGCGGTCCACATCTGCGGGTCGGTCAGGTGCATGACTACTGTCTCCTTGGGTCGGTGGGCGGTTCGGTGGTTCGCCGGGGTCCGGCCGCCGTCGGGTGCGGCCGGACCCCGGGTTGGTCAGAGCTGGTCGATGACGGACCAGGAGCGGGCGCCGACCAGGCCGTCGTGCTCGCTCTCGCCTGCGTCCCAGGTCTCGGGGTGCGAGCGCAGCGCGTACTGGACCAGAGCGCGGGTCTCCGGGCCGTAGTAGCCCGTCGCCCCGTTGGGGTTCAGCCGCGCCGCCGCGTCCGGGCCGACTGCGTTGCGCAGGCGCAGCTGCAGCCGGGTGATGGCGTCGTTCGTGTAGCCGTAGCGCACGGGCGGCGAGCCGGGCCAGGCGCCGAGGGTGCCGGCCACTCCGTACGGGGCGGGGATGTTCTGTCCCTGGCCGGTGACGAGGTAGAGCCAGGTGGTGGGGCCGGGCAGGCCGTCCGCGTCCGAGCCGGACCACCCCTGAGCCCTCTGGAAAGCCTCGGTGGCCGACCGGTCGGCGTCCGACCAGGCCGGGCCCGGTCCCTCGCTGTAGAAGCGGGCGCCGCCGCGGCGGACGAGCATCTGGCCGAGCCGGGTGACGCTCCAGTTGTTGGCTCCGGGGCCGAACTGGTCGGCGCCAGGGTAGGCGTCCGGGTCCACCGGCTGCTGCGGCTGGGGCTGCGGCTCCGGCGCGGGTTCGGGGATGTTCTGTCCCTGGCCGGTGACGAGGTAGAGCCAGGTGGTGGGGCCGGGCAGGCCGTCCGCGTCCGAGCCGGACCACCCCTGAGCCTCCTGGAAGGCCCGGCAGGCGTTGCGGTCCGCCTCGCCCCACTGCGGGCTGGGGCCTTCGCTGTAGAAGCGGCCGCCGCCGCGCGCCACCAGGAGCTCGCCGAGGCGGGTGACGAAGGCGTTGTCGGCTCCGGGGCCGAACTTGTCGGCGCCCGGGTAGGCGTTCGGGTCGGCCGGCTGCTGCGGGTCGGTGCCCGGACTGCCGTGGCCGCCCGGCACCTTGGCGGTGTCGATCGCACCCGGATCCCAGTGGTCGTTGCCCGGGACGTGGCAGTGCCCGTAGTGGCCGCCCTTGCTCTGCCAGATGTCCCGGGAGCGGTTGGACGGCGCGGACGGGGAGGCCGCGGGCGGCCCGGCCGGCCAGGAGTCGGGGACGCCGTGCGCCCGGGCGGCCGCGATCAGCCGCTGGTAGTTCGGCTTGCTGCTCGGGTCGAACCCGTTGGTCCAGGGCGAGCCCGCGCGCGCGACGACCTCGACCTGGATGTTGACGGAGCCCTCGCGGTTCGTACGCCGGGTGCCGTCGTTGCGCAGCGCGCGGCCGGACTGGGTGAGCGGTCCGAACTGCCCGAGCCGGTCCGAGACGGGGTCGTAGAGGACCTGAGGTTCCACACCGGCGGAGCGCAGGTAGGAGCCCATGGACGCGAAGTAATTGGCGCCGCTCGGGCACTCGGTGGTGTGCCAGGTGAAGCGGGGGCCGGCCTCGGGGTGGTCCATCGCCCCGCCGATCGCCTGGCCGCCGAGCCGCTCGGCGCCGTCGATGTACGCGGGCCCGGAGAGCTTGCGCGGCTGGCGCCGGGCCGCGGCCGGGCCGGGGTCGGGCTCACGCACCTCGTACGGGGCGGCGTCGACCGGCACGTAGTAGTCCAGGTCGCCGTCCTCGCGCAGCACGTAGAACGCGCCGGACAGGCGTGGGTGGTCCCTCAGGACGCGCGGAACTTCGTCGAGCGCGGCGAGCGCGCGGACCTGGTCGACGTGGTCCTGGTCGACGACTCCGCAGTAGGTCTCGGACTCGTCGGGGTGCAGGATCGCGGCGTGGAACTCGGACACGGTGTGTTCCCCCTTCGCGGGAGTGAGGGCAGGGAAGAGTGCGGGCGGCGCCGGCCGGACTTTCAGGCCGTGACGGGGCGGAACGCGATGGCGTCGATCTCGCGGCGCAGCTCGGCGTAGATCGACAGGGGGAGCAGGAAGTCGCCGTCGAGGCCCCAGGACGCGCCCCAGGAGTTGCGCACGCGCAGCACGGTGCGGTCCAGGTCGGGCAGCACGGGCGTGGGCCCGCGGTTGGGGAGGCGGTCGGTCCAGGCGATCTGCTCGATGCCGATGACGCACACCTCGTGGCCGCCGGCGATGCCGGAGCGCCGCCAGTCCGGCAGGTCGGCGAGGTTGCCGTTCGTCGGCGGCTCGAAGAAGGCGTTGTACCAGGGCATGCCGATCAGGGCCGGACCGCCGCGGAGCATGTCGAGCAGGCCGAGGGAGTTGGTGGCGTGGTGGTAGGAGCCGATGAGGCCGCGGGCGTGGACGGCGCGGGCGACTCCGAGGCCGGAGGAGCCGCAGTCGTCCTCGGGCCACTGGCGGGCCAGCCACTCGTCCTGGCGGGTGGCTTCCGAGTACAGGCTGATCGCCCACTCCTGCGCCGCGACCGCGTCCGTGATGTCGAGGCCGGCGGCCGCGCACTGGTCCTCGGTCAGCAGGACGGACAGCGCGGCGGTGGCGGCGTTGGCGGTGCAGCTGCCGAGTGCGTCGACGTCCTCGGGGGTGGGGGCCAGCAGGCTGGTGCGGATGCCCTGCTGGAAGAGGTGCTGCTGATCGAGCACCGGGATCTTCGGCTGCCAGTGCACGGTGCCGGCCCGGACGTTGGTACCGGGGTGACGGTAGGACAGCGAGCGGGCGTCCAGCACCTGGTGGCGCCCGAGTGCGGGATGGTGCTCGTACAGGCGCGCGGATACGCCGTGGGTGGTGGTCATGGTGGCCTGCTCTCCCCCGTGCCCGATCGCGGACGTGCTGCGAGTTGGTGGCCCGGGCGAGGCCCGGACGTCCCTCGGGGGATGGAGCGGCCGCATGGCGGCGGCAGACGGAGGGTCGCCTGCGCATGATCAATGATAAGGCGCCTTCGGCGTGGGCCGATTCCCGCGCCGAAGGCGGCGGTTCGTCAGTCGAGATCCCACACGAGGCGGCTGAAGGAGACGAATCCGGCGGTGAGCGGGGCGGAGGAGACCAGCTCGATCCGCCGGTCGGGGTGGATGAAGGCGCTCACGCCGGCGGAGCTGCCGGCCGCCACGGTGAAGGCCTCGGGCACCGGGGGTTCGTAGCCCTCGGGGAGGGTGGCGATTGTGCCGGCGGTGAAGTCGGGGGGCAGGGTGGCGATGCCGCGCAGGGCCGCTGTGCCGTCGGGCTGGCGCTTGACCTGGACGGTGCGGTAGCTGCCCGGGGTGTCGTCGCCGAGGTTGCCGTAGCCGGGTTCGAAGGCCACGGGCGTCCAGCCGTCGGTGGTGGTGATCTTGGATGAGGTGCTGAGCAGGATGTTCGCGCCGGGGCCGACGGTCAGGTCGCCGCCCTGGATCTTGGCGGGGCTGTTGATGAACAGGCCGCTGGCGGTGTCGTAGATCAGCCGGGAGTCGTCGGCCAGCAGGACGGCGAAACCGGTGGGTGTCAGCTCGATGGTGCCGTGCTTGGTCGGGTTGTCGCGGCCGCGGATGTCCAGGAGGATGCCGCCCTCGCGGTCGTCGGTCGCGGCGGTTCCGGTGAGGGTGACGCTCCCGCCCAGGCCACTGCCGGCCGAGGCTTCCAGTGCGAAGGTCGCGCGTCCGGCGAACCCGCGCGGTGCGCGCTCCAGCCGGTCGACGCGCTGCTGCAGGGCCGCGATCTCGAGGCCCAGGTTGTCAGCCAACGGTGCTCCCGTAGGTGAAAGAGCCGCTCGGCTCCAGGTCGATGAGGTAGGTGTCGCTGGCGGGACGAACGGTCCAGCCGGTGATGCGCATCCAGCTGTCCACGTCGGTCCACCGGCCGTGCACCGTGATGCGGACGTCGTCGCCGATCTGCCAGGACAGCGCCGGAGCGGCCGGGTGGTCGCGGACGACGATCTGGTCCACGGTGCCGAGCTGCTGGCGGCCGACCCGCGCGGTGCGGGTGAGGGAATCGAGCAGCCCCTTGTCGGACACGTCGGTTCGGGCAAGCACGCTCTCCAGGCGCAGACGGCCGTCGCGCACGCTGTCGACCGAGCGGACGGCCAGCGTGCCCTCTCCAGCGCCGAGGCCGATCACGGTGTTCGCGTACGCGTCGTAGTCGTACGCGATCCTCGGGTCCTCGACGATGTTGACGCCCGTCGCGAACGAGATGTCGAAGCGACGCCGGCCGAGCCGTGGGTAGGCCAGCGGTACCCGGCGGACCGGGCGGCCGCCGGGACCGACGTCGACGGTGTGGGTGTACTCGGGGTGGTCGGCGGCCTGGACGTGGGTGTCGATGATCTCGCCGAGCCTCTGGGGCGACCACCAGGGGTAGGTGATGGGCTGTTCGGCGGTGCCGACCCGGGCGGGGCTGGACGTCTCGTCGACCAGGACTCCGATGTCGCCGTCGGCGGCCTCCCGGGAGTAGGCCCACACGTCCCGGATGATGCGGCAGGGGTCCGCTCCGACGTAGGGGCCGCGCCCGTTCAGCTCTCCGTGGAGGTCGTAGCGGTGTGTCAGGTAGCTGGGCCAGCCCGCACCCTCCACCCTGAAGACCTCTCCCTCCGGTTCGGCGCGCCACAGCAGGTAGCCGTCGTGGATCTGACCGGCCCGTTCGGCGTAGACCACGGTCGGCCCGTTCTGCAGCAACTCGGGCTGGGCCCGGACGAACCGCGGGGCCAGCTGCGCCCTGAGCGCGCCCGGGCCGCAGAGCTGCGGCCCGAACTCGACGTCCTGTAGCGGCAGCGCCGGGTGGAGAACCTGGTCCGTGAGGACGTCGGCGAGGATGTAGCGCCACAGCGCGCCGGGCGAGTTCACAGCAGGCCCTCCACCCACTCCACATCCAGGATGACGCTGGTTGCGGAGTTCGTGTCGACCGCGCCCGGGTCCGGGTACACCGCGGTCTGGAGCCTGAGGGGCTGGGTGGTACCGCGGATCTCCTCCGGTACGGGCAGGACGTCGACGATGACGTGCTGGGCGCGGCGGAAACCGGTTCCGCCGTCGTCGTCGATCTGGGCGCTCACGCCGACCATGGCGCCGAGGGAGTGCCTCATGTCCGCGAACACGTTGCCGCCGGACAGCCGCAGGCCGGCCAGCGTGGTGACCAGGTTGACCGAGGTGGCCCACCGGGGCACGGCAAGCTGCCACTGGGCGTTGTTCGGCCAGTTCTGCCAGACGCCGCCGGTGTCGGAGATCGGGTCGTAGGGGAAGCCCACGAGCGGGAGCAGCCGCCGCTCACGCCGCGGGTTGGCCATCGCCCGGACGTCCCTGACCATGTCGGCGGTGACCGCCGCCGTTCCGGCGGGCAGGTCGATCCGGGCGAGCGCGATGGCGGACATCCCCGGCGGCGGGGTGGTGGCGGTGTTCGCGACGTTGGACACCACGGTGAACTGCACCGTGGGGTCGATCGCCGGGTTGCGGCCGCCGCCGTACTCGGGGTCGAGGACTTCCACGCACACGAGGTCGGACCGCGCACTCGACCCCGTAGAGGCGATGTCGACGTCGTAGGCGCCGATGTTGTACGCGCTGTAATGCCCTTGCCAGGGGCTGGTGCGGCCCTGGACGATGCACGACCCGTCGCCGATCCGTACCCGCGTGCCGGCCACCGGCAGGGCGGTGACCTTCAGGTCGCCTCCGCTGCCGACGCCTTCGTTGCCCCGGGCGAGGTCCCGGATCATCAGCCGCCAGGACTGCGCGGGGTGGATCGCGCCGTTGACGAGCAGCGGGGTCTGGACGAGGGCCATGTCAGGGGCCGTCCTTTCGCAGGGTGCGCCAGGCCGGCCACCAGGTCACGGTGAGCAGCGCGCGGTTGGTTGGGTCGGTGGCGTCGAACTGGAACCGGCTGCGGCCGGGCGGGATCGTGAACTCGTCGATCCGGTCGCCCCAGCGCAGCAGCGCGGCCCGGGACGCGCCGGCGTCGTCGAGGACGGTCCGCCAGCCCGGCCGGGTGTCGATCTCCACCCACTGCCCCTCGAGCAGGGTCAGCGGGGCCAGGCCGATGGTGCGCTTGCTCTCGACGTGGGTGACGACGGGGTTCACGCACGGGCCGTCGATCCGGATGATGGGCCAGGTCGCCGCGGTACCCGGGTTGGTCACGGTGCCCGGCGGCATGCCGGTGGGCACCGCGCCCACGACGACCGGCGCGACCACGGGCGCCGCGACGCCGCCCGTGCTGATGGTGCCCAGCTTGATCCTGGTCTGCTCGGACTGGTCGCTGTAGTAGAGCGGGTCGGTGGCGAGGAACTCGATGTCGATCGGCAGCCAGCCGTGGACAAGTTGCTCTTGGTCTTCCTCGGCCTTGCGCAGCCGCCCGCGCAGCATGCGGATCGGCCGGCCCGGGTACTTCAGGCGCAGCTCTACCGTCAGCCCCGGCGCGAGGCGCACCCCGTCCGGGTCCGCGTGCTCCTGGAGCTCGGCGAGGATGTCCAGCGCGGCGGCCGCGTCGCCGGGGCAGCGCACCGCGCAGTCGATCCGGATCAGGCGGCCGCCGTACTGGTCGGCGCCCGCCCAGAGGCCGTCTTCCCGGGCCGGTTCGACGTCGTTGTTCCGCTTCTCGGGCAGGCCGATGCCCTGGATCGCGCGGATCACCACGGCGGTGCCGGCTCCGATCCGGACGCCGGCCAGGTCGTGCTCCCAGTCCAGCAGGTTCATCGGCGCCGTACTCCTCCGCGCTGGGCCCGGCGCACCTGGTAGGCGATCGCCGAGCTGATCTGCTGGTCGGTGGCGCCGGGGCGCTCGATGTTGATGGTCTGCTGGCCGATCAGCGGCTGTCCTTCGCCCTGGTCGCGGACGACGACGACGGTGGTGGCCGCCGAGGGGCGGGCCTGGACGAGCTTGGCGGCGAGCGGCGCGGGGATCTGCGGCAGTCCCGAGCGGGCGGCCGCGTAGGAGCGGACGCCGGCCGCGTTGATGCCGCCGTCGGCGAAGGCCTTCGTGCGGGAGCCGAGGCCGTAGACGACCTCGCCGCCGAAGCGGTGGGCGACCTCGTCCAGGATCTTCTCGGACCGGGAGCGCTTCGACAGGGCCATAGGGATGTAGGCCTCGCCGCCGGTCTCGTCCTCCGCCCACACCCGCCACTCGCCCGGCCGGGCTATCTGCGCGATGTGCTGTTCCCCGCGGCCGCCGGCCATCCCGCCGTCGGCGAAGGCGCGCAGGCGCAGCCCCCCGTCGGCGAACGCCGACCGGATGCCGCCGTCGGCCTCGATCGCACGGTTCTCGTACGTCAGCCGCATGCGTGTGCCCGGCGCGGCGACCTCTTCGACGTTGACGTGCACGGTCTTGTCCCGCAGCCCGTTCAGGGCGCCCTGGATCTTGTTGATGTTGCTCTGCGCGTTGTCGGTCTTGGCGGTGACCGTGACGTCGCCGCCCGGCAGCGTCGTGATCTTGAACCCGAGGTCCCGCAGGGCCTGCTGCGCCTCGGCGGTCAGCGCGTGGACGGTGACCGTCTTGTCGTTCGTCTCGCGAATCTGCCGCTGGACCTCCGTCAGGCCGGCGATCGCCGAGCGGGTCTCCGCCGACATGGTGATGGTCTTGTCCGCGATCCCGGCCTGGGTCGTGATCAGCTGCTCGAGGTCCTTGCGGGCCTTGTCGGTCAGCGCGGAGATCTTGACCTCTCGGGTGCCGGGGATCGTCTCGACCGTGAGCCCGAGGGAGCGCAGCATCGTCTGCGCCTGGTCCGACAGCGCTTCGACCTTGATCTCCACTGCCTTCGGCTGGAGCTTGACCTGGGACTGGACCGCGAGCAGATCCGCGAGGGTGGAGTCGACCCCCTCTGTCTTCAGCAGGACGGCTACCTGGTCCGGGATCAGGCCGATCGAGTTGGCGACGGCCTCCGCCTGGTCGCGGGTCAGGCCGTAGGACTGCGCCAGGTCGATCGCCGCACCGCGGCCCTTGGCCATCTGGTCGGCCGCCGACTGGATCGACTTGGTGACGTTGTCGCCGTGCGCCTTCGACAGGCTGTACGCCTGCACGGCGGCCGCCGTGGTGGCGTCGGTGATGGAGTTCAGGCTGTTGTAGAGGTTCTGGCCGTTGCGGGTGGTGGTGCTCACCGCTCCCGAGGTGCCGACGAGGGCCGATCCCCAGCCGTCGGTGGCCTCGATGCCGTCCCGGATGGCGTCGTTGCCGGACAGGATCGCCGAGTTCAGGCGTGCCTCGGCGGCCTGCATGCTGACGGTGCCGCCGTTGAGGAGGTCGATCGCCTCCTTCAGCGAGCGGGTGCGCTGGTCGGCGTCGCTGGTGGTGTCGCTGAGGCCCTTGACGGCCGTCTTCAACTTGTCGAACGCGTTGGTGCCGTCGCCGGCGCCGCGCTGGGCGTCGGCCATCCGCTTGACGTTGTCGATGCTCTCCTGGAGCTCGCCCTTCATCGAGCCGAGGGCGTCGGCGGCCACCTTGGCCTTGAGGCCGGTCTCGGTGTACGACTTCACCGCGCCGCTGGAGGTGGTGATGAACTGGACGTTGGCCTCGGCGGTGGCCTTCAGGCGGTCTTGCAGGCCGCCGAGGGTGGTGCCCTGGCCCAGGTAGGCGTCGGTGAGCTGCCGGGCGGAGACGCCGGCTTTCTCCAGGGTCTTGACCAGGCCGTCCTTGGAGTCCTTGACCTTGGTGTCCATGAGGACCTGAGCCGCCTGCGCGCGGACGTTGTCGTTGATGACGCCGCCGCTCTCCTTGAGCGCGCCGGTCAGGGTCTTGATGCGCTGCTGGTGTTCCTGCGCGGCCTGCGCGGCTTCCTGCTGGCGGCGGGCGAGCAGCGACAGGCCGAGGCCGACTCCCACCATCGCCAGGCCCCACGGGCCGCCCATGAAGCTGACGAGGGAGCGCCCGGCCCCCAGCAGGCCGGTGCCCACGGCGGCACCGGCACCGAGGACGCCGCCGGTGAACCCGCCGACGCGGTCCTGGGCGGTGCGGAACGCGCCGGCCATCTGTCCGATGATCGGCACGCGGGTCTCGAGGACGGCGAACGCTCCGCCGAGCCGGCCGATGCTGACACCGGAGGCCTCCGCGAGGGAGCGCTGCAGTCCGATCTGCTCGTTCAGTCCTCGCCAGGCGCCGGTGACGCGGCCGCTGACGCTGCTGGCGACGCCCTCCATCACCGGGCCCACCCGGCGGGCGAGGAGCATGGCGGCGATCGCGCCCTGGGCCCACCATGGCAGCTCCCCGAGGAGCGTGATGATCCGGCCGATCACCTGCCCGACGGGGACCAGGACACCGGAGACCTGAACCAGGCCCTGCCCGGCGAGGTCCAGGCCGGTGACGAGGATGTCGACGACCCCGATGGTCTGCTCGCCCTCCCGGTTGAACGAGCCGAGCGCGCGCACGATCGGCTCCGCGCCGCGGGCGAGGTTGCGCAGCACGTCCACGACGGTGCGCCCGGCGGTGAACATCGCGTGTAGGCCGGCGGCCGCGACGTCGAACGCCGCGTCCTTCAGCGGCCCGGCCAGGGAACGCAGGTAGCCGCCGACCTCGCCGAGACCAGAGCGGGTCTTCGCGGCGAGGTCGGGACCGTAAAGGGTGGCGAGGTCGTGACCGTAGGAGATGACGCCGCGCAGGGCCGGCGTGCCTTCCGACAGGAGCCGGGTCATGCCCCGGGTCACCCACTCCAGGCCCGGGGACATCTCGGTGTACAGCTCGATCCCGGTCTGCTTGACCTGGGTCTTGAGCTGCGTCATGGCGCCGCTCAAGCCGAGGCCCTTGGCCTCGGCGATCTGCGCGGCCGCGCCGGTCTGACGCACCGCGGCGTTCAACGCATCGAAGCTGTCGAGCCCCTGGTGGGCCAGGGCCATCGCACCGCCGAGCGCGGGCTTGCCGAAGGCGGCGGCCGCCGCCGCGGTGAAGTCCTTCTCGGAGAGGGTGTGGGCGGACTTCTGCAGCTGCTCGATGACGTAGCGCAGGCCCCGGAAGTTCCCCTCGGCGTCCCACGCCTCGATGCCGAGCTCCTTCAGCCCGGCGGCCGCCGCCTTGCTCGGCTTGGCCATGTTCACGAGGATTCCGCGTAGCGCGGTGCCGGCGGTGGAGCCGAGGATGCCGGCCTTGCCCAGCATGCCGACGGCGGCCGCGGCCTCCTCCATGCCGATGCCCAGGGAGTGGGCGACCGGCCCGGCGTACTTCATCGAGTAGTAGATGTCGACGATGTCACCGGACGCGTTGTTCGCGGTGGCGGCGAGGATGTCGGCGGCCCGGCTGGCCTGATCAGCGCCGAGACCGAACTGGTCCATCATGTCGCCGAGGTACTTGGCGGTGTCGGCGGCGTTCAGGTTCGCCGCCGAGGCGAGCTGCACGGACGCCCGGGACGCGTCGATCGCCTGCTCGGTCCGAAAGCCCGCCTTGGCCAGTTCCACCATCGACTCGGCCGCGTCGGCCGATGTCGCGGTCGGCAGCTTCAGGTCGGCCCCGAGCTGCATCGCCGCCATCGAGGCGCGGGTCATCTCCACCCGGTTGGCGCTGGTCACCGCCCCGAAGGTGTTCATCGACTGGCCGTACTCGTTGCCGGCTTCGAGAACGCCGTGCAGGCCCATCGCGAGGGTGCCGCCAGCGAGGATCGCCCCCACCGACACCAGGTGCTGCTTGACCCGGTCCGCCATGGTGCTGACGCGGCCGAGGTGCTCGTCGCCAGCGTCGCCGATGCGGCGCAGCCCGGCCACCGAGGCGTCGGACGCGTTCCCCAGGTCGCGGACCTCCCGGGTGGTGGAGCGCAGCACGCGCACCAGGCCGGAGAGTTCGCTCCGCACGGCTTGGGCGCTGGTGGCGACGCCGCGCTGGGACCGGGCGGCGAGTTCGCCGGAGGAGGCGGTCTCGCGCAGGCGGTTGGCGGCCGCATCGGCGGCCTGCCCGGCTTCGCGCTGGCGGGTGCCGGAGTACTGGGCGTCCTGGCCGAGCGCCCGAAGGTCGCGGCCAGCCTGGCGGGCGTAGTCGCCGGTGAGCCGCTGGAGGCGGCCGGAGTACTGGGCGTCGGTTCCCATCTCGCGGACTCGGCGCCCGGCCCACTGCGACTCGTCGCCCAGGGAACGGACGCCGCGCTGGCCGGTGGCGGTGTCCCGGCCGAGGGCGCGCGCGGACTGCCCAGCCTGCTGGAGGGCGTTGGCCAGGTCCCGGCCGTCGCCCTTCAACCGCAGGAGCAGGTTCCACTCCGCGCCCACCGGGTCTCCCTCGTCAGATCGTCAGGTGTTCTCGCGTTGCCGTCGTTGCTGTTCGCGGCGGGCTTCCATGTCGGCCTGCCAGGCGTGGTACTGGCCGGTAGGGACGAGCCCGACCTTCAGCCCGGCGGCCGCCCGGCCGTCCGGCAGTTCCTCGCGTTTGTGCTCGATCACCTGGCAGCCCGGGCAGCGGGTCGCGGAAGCGGTGTAGGCGTGTCGGTCGCCGCCGGCATCCGGCTGCCACTCCTCGTCACGGGTTCCGCAGTGCGGGCAGACCAGGCGGGCGTACTCGGCGTACGCGACCGCCTTGGCCCGGTCCTGGGGCGTCCACCGGCCGTCGCCGCCGAGGAACTGGGAGTGCGGGATGCCCCAGCGGTCGCACAGCTCCAGCTCGAGCCGCAGCCGGGGATCAGCCCTCAGCCTTTTCCCAGGTCACCCCGGCGCTCGGTCTGCGGCCCGAGGGCGCCGCGGAACAGGTCGGCGCGGTCGGCGGTCCCCCAGGTGGCCATGAACTCCGCGGCCTGCTCCGGGGTGATGCCGTCCACGCTGGCGGCGGCGATCAGCGCCGCCGGGAACGTCTTCGGGTTCCACTCGATCCCGGGGTCCTTCTCAGCCTGCGCCGGCGTGGGCGGGTGCTCCTCGACCAGGTCCTCGAAGGCGGGACCGGGCAGCGCGCGAAAACGCAGGGTCACCGAGACCCGGTCCGCCGCCTGCACCGCGTCGGCAAGGTCAGCGGCGGCGGCATCGGCTGCGGCCCGCTTGGCGTCGTCGTCCGGATGGGCCTCGGCCAGAAGCGCGGTGCGAGCGGCACGGCGTTCGACCTCGTTGAACGCCTCCTTCAGCGCGCTGTCCTCCCACAGCCGCAGCGTGCTCTGCGCCGGCTGGCGGTTGTGAAGGCGCTGCAGCGTGGCGCTCCAGTGCGCATCGGCGGCGACGACGGCGGCCGGCGGCTGCGGCGTGGTGACGGTGGTCTTGGGCATGGTGGTCCTCCGAAGAAGGTGAGGGGCAGGAGGGGCCCGGCCGGGCGGACTCGCGCGTCCCCTCGTGCGCGCGAGGGCGCCCGGCCGGGAGTCGGTGAGGTCCGGTCAGGTAGCGGCGGGCACGGGTGCGCCCTGGACCGGCCGGGAGGTGATGCTGAAATTCACCGTGAACTTGGCGGCCTCGTTGTCGGCGCTGTAGGCGGGCTGAACCGAACCGACACGGACGGGGAAGATGTCCATCGACTTGTTCGTAGGGATATCGCCCTTACGAAAGATGACGATGAACCCCGTGGTGCCCTTCTTCAGGAGCTCCTCCGTAACGTTCGTCGTGGAGTCCTCGTAGAAAGTCAGGCTGCTGTCGGCCGCCTTGTCCGAGCCGGGGATCGTGCCGTCGAACGTGTCGCTCATGTCCGGCACGTCGATGGCCTGGTTCTCCGCCGTCCACCCGTTCACCTCGGCGATGCCAGCGGTCAGGTTGTTGCCGGCCGTGATCTCCACCCGGGTGGGGATCATCGTGAGCGCGGCGATGGTCGGGACGAACAGGAACTGCGAGGTACCCCGGCGGCTGTACTTCTCGACAGGTACGAGCGGGGGAAGTGACATGGTGGGACCCCAAGGTGTCTGGTCAGGGGTCGGCTCTGCTGCTCGGCGGCCAGGCCCCGTTGGGACGGTGAAGGGGGGCCGCGGTGTGTTGGGGCGGCGTCCGCGCTGTGCCGCCGCGGTGCGGGTTGTGCCGGCCGCCTCCGGTGACCGGGGGCAGCGTCCGCGTGTGCCGTCGCGGTACGGGTGCGTGCA
This sequence comes from Kitasatospora sp. NBC_01246, assembly GCF_036226505.1. Classification (NCBI taxonomy): domain Bacteria; kingdom Bacillati; phylum Actinomycetota; class Actinomycetes; order Kitasatosporales; family Streptomycetaceae; genus Kitasatospora; species Kitasatospora sp. NBC_01246. The sequence goes on from NZ_CP108485.1 coordinate 38,137, forward strand.
GCGCTGAGGCTGCGTCAGGCCGGGCTGGTGAGATCCAGCCGGAACCTGATCATGTAGTCAACGATACCGTCGCCGGGGGCCTGCTCGGTTCCCGCGTCGATGTCGATGCTGCGGCCTCGGCAGGTCACGCCGGGCTGCAGGTCGAGTTGGTGGAGCCACCGGCCGGTCACCCGGTCGCGTTCCAGGACCGCTGCCCGGACGCGGTCGGCCAGCCACTCGGCCTGTTCGGTGGTCTCGGCGACGCACACCGCCTGGTAGAGCGCGGAGGCGTCCTCGGAGCGGTCGGAGAAGGGCGCGCCCTGCACGTCCCACGGCAGCGGGTGAAGTACGCAGTACGGCAGCGCCTCGGGCGCTCCGGCGTCGGTGCGTGGGAGCGCGCCGACGCCGCACGGGCGGCCGGTGGCGGCGGCAAGCAGCGCGGCGAGAGCGCGGGTGACGGGGAGCCGGGCGATCACGGGGCACTCCCTTCGTGGCGCTCGCGGCCGTCCAGGGCGGTGTTCACCCGATCACCCACTCGGCGATCGCTGTGAGCTGGCCGTCGATCTGGCGGCCGAACGCGTCGAGGGCGGGCGCGACGTGCGGGTAGGGCGGCTGGTTGTAGTGGCGGCCCAACCTGTCGGTGCCGGTGAATCCGAACTCCAGGCGGCGGCCCTGCGGTGCTGTGGTGCCGATCAGCGACTCGGCGACGCCGGCCGGGCCCGCGCTGGTGGCCACGCTCCAGGAGTCGCGGTAGCGGCCTGTGATGACGTTCGGGCCGGGCCGGCCGGAGGCGTTCATGCGGATCTGCTGCTGCAGGAGAGTCCCCTGGTGGCGCATCAGTGCGGTGACGGCTGGGCCCACACGGTCCGCCGCCTGCTCGAACGCCGCAGCGAGCATCTCGGGGTCGGTGAAGGTGCGCGCCGTACTCATGGTGCGGCCAGGGTCTTCGGCTGGATCTCGTCGCACCAGGTCATGCGGACGACGACCATGGTGTTGCCGTGGCCGGTGCGGGCTACCCGCCAGTCGCGGTTGAGGAGCGACTGGTCGCCGCCCTGGTGGACGGCCGTCACGGTGACGTAGTCGTCTCGGGCCGGCACCGGGGCCTGGGGCGGGGTGAGCAGCTTGTAGCCGGCCTTGGGGTCGTCGACGTGCTCCAGCAGGTCGGTGGGCAGGACCCGCCCGATCGGCTGGGAGCCGGGGCCGACCATCGCGCCCGGGCCCTCGTAGACCAGGGTGCGCGGCGCGTCGACGAGCTGGCCGGTGCGCTCGTCCAGGACCCGGTCGGCACCGGGCCGCTCGACGCGCACGGTGTCGCCCATCACGAGCTCCTGGACCAGGTTCGCCAGCGGGCTGACGTCGAGCATGTCACTCCCTCCCCTGGGCCCAGTCGATGAGCTGGCGCAGCGCGGCCCGGGTGAGCTCGTTGCGGCCGCCGTCAAGGTCGGTGCGCCTCAGCACGGCGTTGGCGAGCAGGTCCGGATCGATACCGGCGAGGAACGTGGCAACCGCTTCGCCGGTATCGGGCTGTTCGTCGGCGACCACGACGCGCACCAGGCCGTCGAACAGGCTGCTCACCCGCCCCTTGGCCAGGTAAAGGACGGCCTCGGGCGGCTCGCCGACGAAGTGCCGCAACCCGTATCCGCGTACGAGCTTGCTGACGTCCTGGCCGTCCAGATGCACGGTGCCCACGACACCGTCGGCGGTGATGACGAGGTGGCGCTGATCGGACTCGTTGATGCTGGTCACCGGGGCTCCTGGTGGGTGAGGTAGTCGATCAGCGCGGGGTTGTCGCGCAACGCGGCGAGCAGCGGTCCGGCCAGGGCGTTGACCGTGCGTTCCTCGACGTCCTTCAGGCCCGCGGCGGCGTCCGCGTCAGGATCGATCCCGGCGACGCGCAGGCACTGGTGGAGGACCTCGTGCACCACTACCTCGGCCTCGTAGTCGGGGGCGAGGTCCGCACGCAGGGCGATGCGCTGCTCGGTGCTGTCGGAGTAGCCGGAGAGGGTGCGCTGGGAGCGGGTGTTCTCCTCGTTGATCACCGCGTTGTCGAGCACCACGGTATAGAGGAGGTGCCCGACCCGCAGCCGGCCGGGCACGGGCGGCCGGGCCAGGGCGGCGCCGGACTCGGCTTCCCTGCTCCGGATCGCCTCCGCCACCCAGGCCGGGGCGCGGTTCAGCGTGCGGCTGCTCTGCTCGACGCTCACGCCGTCGGCCCCGGTCACCGCGGCCACCCCGGTGCGGGGCGGGCCGGGAACGAGCCGACGAGGTCGGTGAGGTCCTGCCAGTAGGCGGTGGGCAGGCCGTCCCAGGGGTTGGAGGCCGGTCCGGTGTAGACGGAGGTGTGCATGAAGACCGTGTGACAGCCGCTCGCGCGGGCCAGGAGGACCGCCTCCCGGGCGTCCGCCCACGTGGTGACGCCGTGTAGCAGGTGCACGGTGCGCTCCGGCTTCCACTCCCGCAGCCAGGCCGGCTGACTGGCCATCGCGGTGCGGTAGTCCGGAAGCGTCCCCTCAAAAGTGACGACCTGATCGGCGATCTGCAGATACCGCTCGTCGGCCGGGACGGTGCCGCAGTTCAGCACGATGTGCCGGGCGCCGCGTTTGCGCAGCCCCTGGATCGTGGTGGCGACGGCCTGCACGCCGGCGGAGTTCGCGGCGACCTGGTCGAGGAACACCCCGTCAGTGATCCCGCGCGCGATCCAGAGGTCTGCCTGCTGGAACACCGTGAAGTCCACGACCGAGCCGTAGCCGTGGTTGATGTACCCGAGGACCGGCGTGCCGCTCGCCTTCACGCTGCGCCCGGCGTCGTACAGCACGCTGTCCTCGGACGCGCCGGGCCCCGACGCCTGGTTAAGGACGACCCACTGGAGCGGCGTCCCCGGAACGGCGAGGGCGTCCCAGGCGGCGGCGTCCAGCCCGGGGTGCTGGTAGAGGGGCACGCCCAGCCCCATGGTGGTGAGCGCCATCAGGCGTCGTCCTCCTCCTCGCCGGCCGCCTGGCCGGGGTCGATGTCGGTGCGCCCGGTGAGGTCGGGGCGGGGTATGAGGGAGCGGATGCATCCGGGGTGGCCGATCACGTGGACGGCGGCGTCCCCGACCTCGCGCAGGGTGCCGTGCGCCCGGTCCGGGTCGGCGTGGCCGGTCCAACCGCACTCCGGGCCGTCCTCGACCTGCACCCACTCGGCGCCGAGGTCCGCCGCGGTGTGCACCGCCGCGGTGTTCGCGGCGGTGGCGGCCTGCGCGACCAGCGCGGTGCGGGCCCAGGCCGCGGCCGGGTAGTGGCTGGAGTCCGCGTAGACGACGGCGTTGAGCGGGTGCGTCCGCGCGAGCTGGCCCGGGTCGACCGTCCTCGGGTTGCGGGTGGCGACGGAGGCCGCGCGGACGAACACACGGGCACGCCGGACGGTCTCGTTGATGCGGCGCACCAACGACTCGTAGGCGCCGGCGCTCAGCTCGCGCACCGCGGCCTGGTGGCCGTCGGACCAGGCGAACACGGGGACGGGCAAGTCGCTGCGCAGCGGGGCGCTCCGCAGAGCGGCCTCCGCGCCGTGCCGGTAGGCGATCGCAAGCTCGGTGCTCGCCCATCGGTCGGCGACGCTGACGGCGGCCACGTCGAACGCGGCGACCGAGCGGTTGAAACGGGCGAGGGCGGCCTTCAGCACGACGGCCCGGCCCCGGGTGCCGCCGCTGCGCCGGAGGACGGCCAGGAGGTCGGCTTGGGCTGCTGTCAGGGCTGTCCAGGCGGCGGCGAGGTCGGTGGCCGCGGTGTCGATGAGCCGGTGGAGTTCCTGGTCGCGCCAGGTGGTCGGGGTGCTCATCGGCGCGGCCGGGCGTGGAACTGCAGGATGCCGGTGTCGGTGTTGGTGCCGTCGTCCTCGACCGGTTGGGGGTCGTCGGGTGCGGGCGGGGCGCCGGCGTCGGTCAGGGCCGCGATCTGCCGCTCGAAGGCGGCGATATTGGCCGTGTTGTCGATGGCGATGACGCCGTTGATGCTCACCTTGAGGGGCTGGGCAAGGAGGGTCTGGCGGCGTTCGCGCAGCACTTCGAGGGCGACGGCGCGGGCGGAGCGCAGACGCAGGTATCGGGCATCCAGGTCGGCCGGGTCGGTGGTGGTGCCGAGTTCGGCGAGCAGCCAGGCCCGGGTGGCGTCGTCCACGCTGGTGGCTCCCGTCAGGTGGTTGGGGGGTGCGGGGTGCCTCGCTGGCCGGGCCGGGGAGGACGGCCCGGTCCGGCCAGCGAGGGGCTCACTCCCCGGCGGTGGTGTTCCGGGTCCGGCGGGCGGTGGCCTTGGGCGCGACGTCGGCCGGCGCCTCGTCCGGCCCGCCGTCGGGCAGCGCCTCGTCGGGCAGCGCCTCGGACGCCACCACGTCGGGCAGCTGCTGGTGCGCGTCCACCGCCGGCCCGGCAACGGCGACGTCCGCCTCCGTCGCCCCGCCCGTCTCCGGTGACGAAAGCGGGGCCAGGTCAGGCACGCGGCCGCCGACCCACGCCGACGGATTGGTCACCAGGCAGGCGAGACGGGGCTCCGGCGTGCTCCCGGCGGCCAGCACGACCGTCGTGTGAGTGTCCGGATCGACCACGAAGACGCTGCTCTCCAGCTGGCTCATGGTCACCACACCGTCGCGGCGACGTAGATGTCCGGGACGTACATCACCGGCATCGCGGACGCCGAGCCCTTGGTCCACAGCTGCGCCGGGTCATCGGAGTAGCCGTGGGTGACGATGATGCCCGGAGCCTCCTCCCGCAGGATCGCGGGGTTGCCCCCGTTGGAGAGCACCAGGCCCTCCGCGGTCAGCCCGTACTGGGTCTCCGCCCACTCCCGGCTGTCCGGCGGCAGCAGGAAGTACATGTTCTCCGGCAGGACGCGGACGTTGCCGCCGGCCTCGGCGGGGAGCTGGAGGTCGTAGATGGTGATCGGCGGCAGGCCGTAGCGGGCCCGGACCGCCTGCACCTGGTCCGGCGCGAGCACCGCCGACGGAATGTTGACGCCCTGCGGGTTGTAGAAGGCGTTGCGGTAGGAGGAGTTGCCCGCCATCAGCGCGGCCGCCTTGTACGACGTCAGCGCGCGGGTCGGCAGGGGTGCGCCGATGGATCGCAGGTACTCGATCCACAGCATCTCGTCGCGGAGCATGTCCGCGTTCGGGTCGGTCCACGGCACCGACGCGACCGGTCGGTTCGCGGACGGGACCTGGTAGTCGACCTCGACGGTGAGACCGTTCTCACCGTTCAGGGTCAGCTTTCCGTCGGCCAGGACGTCGCCTGCGGCGATCTCCATCCGCTGCTGGATGGCCAGGACGTGCGAGGCGACGTCCCGGTAGATGTCGTCGATGACGTCCTGGTTGTCCAGGCCGCGCGAGGCGTTGAGCAGGATGGTCTCGAGCTCGCCGAGGATGTACTTCTGCGAGAGCGGGGGAAGCTGGCCCTCGGTCTCGAAGCGCGCGATCTCGCGGGCCGCGACCGGCGCGGAGCTGTCCCACGCCCGGTACTTCGCGGGCAGGACGCGGCGGGTTGACCGCTTCGTCTTCCACTTCACCGAGTCGATCGTCCGCACGGGGACGATGGAGTTGGTGAGCTCGAAGTCGGCCCGGGTCTTGATCGAGCGTACGAACGCGTGGATCTCGGTGGCGTCGATGCCCTTGAGCAGGTTGTCCAGCATCTCGTTCGGCATGGGTCAGCCTCCTCAGGCGGTGACGTAGACGATGGAGGCCGTGGCGTAGCCGGGAAGCGGCTGCACGAACGGCACGGGGAGCTTGGCCGGGTTGACCAGGCCGTGAACGCGCAACGGGGCGGCGGCCTTGGCCTGGCCGGGCGCGAACTGCAGGTCCGTCTCCAGGAAGCCGGCGAGGACCTCGGTGCCGTCGGTGGCGCCGGGGCTGCCGCCGCCGATGGGGGTAGTGACGTTGACGGCCGGGGTGGTGCCGCCCGTCAGGCCGGCCGCGTTGGCGGTCATCTGGGCGACGTTGTCTCCGGAGAAGTTTCCGGCGAACACCACGGTGTAGGGGCCGCCGGCGTTGCCCGTCACCGTGACGTCCCCGGCGGCGATGTTGTTGAGCGCCTCCAGTCCGGCCCTCACGGTCGCCGCGCTGGCGTTGTACGGCAGCGCCGCGGTGGCCTGGCCGTTGAACGTCAGGGTAAACGTGCCGCCGGTCGGGCCGCCGGTGATGGTGACGGTCTGGGTCTCGCTGGACGGCCCGGTGTACGGGGCGTAGAGACCGGACTCGGTGAGGCGGCCGAGGGGGATGCCCGACCTGAGGACGTTGTAACCCTGGTCCGGTCCGGAGCCGGCGTTCCAGTGCGTGCCCTGGACGAACTTCCCGGTGTCCAGGGTCACGGTCTGGTTGGTTTCGGTGCCGTGGGTGCTGGCGAGCCAGAGCCGGTTGGCGGTGTAGGTGGTACTCCTGGTGATCGGCGGCAGCATGCCGGATCTCCCTCCCTCGGGGCAGGTGCGTGCTGGCTGGTGGGCACCTGCGCCGGGGTGCCGTCCACGAGGGAGGGGAGGTTCGTGGAGGGCGTGGTCCCTCCGAGCGCGCGAGTGGCTCGGTCAGCCGGCGAGGCCCATGGCCTTGGCGCGCTCGCGGCCGCGATCGCCGGGCTTGACCGCCGGGGTCTGGCGGGGCGGGGGGCCACCGGCGGGAAGTCCGCCGGGAGCGGGCGGTGCGACCGGCGCCACGGGTGCGCCGGTGAACAGTGCCGCCTTGGTGGTCTTGAGCTGCTCGGCGGCGGCCTGGACCGCGGCCTCGTCGGCATCGTCGGCGACGGCCCGGGCGAGGAACGCCACGGCGATCTCGAGGTCGTCGCTGGAGGTGGCGCCGAGGCGGGTGAGGATCGCCTCCCTGCGGGCGGTGCGGCGGGTCTCTTCGGCGCTGGCGAGCGCTGCGGCGGCCTGGCTCTCCCGCGTCTTGACGGCCGCCTCGCGGGCGTCGAGGGCGGCCTGCCGCCGCTGCTCCTCCGTCAGAGCGGCGTCGCGGGCGGCCTTCGAGTCGGTGAGGAAGGTCTTCAGCTGTTCGTCGGTGACGGTCTCGGGGTCCAGGCCGGCGGCCTCGGCCAGCGAGCGCAGGGCATGGCGGGTGCCCTGCTTCTTCTCCTTGGCCAACAGGTCGTTCAGGGCGCGCTGCGGGATGTTCAGCACGGTCTCGCCGGGGTTGGGCGGGGCCGGCTGGGTGGGGTCGACGTAGGAGCGCGGTGTCGGGTTCGGCGGGACCGGGGGGGTCGGCGGCGGGGTCGGCACCGGGGCGCCGCCGGCGGGCGGCACTGCCGGGGTGGGCTCCGGCGGGGTGGCGTACAGGGTGGTGGCCGCCTCGATCTGGCGGCGCATGACGGCACGGCGCATTCTGGTGTCCTCCACCGTGAACGCCCCCGCGCCACCTACGAGTCTAAAGCCGATCTTGGTGTGCTCGATTCCCCTCCCGGCTACCCGGCGCTGCCCTTGCCGGGCGCTGTACCGGGCTCGGCCGGCGTCCGGCCGGGCTGCGGGGGCTGGGGGACCTGCTGCGGCAGGACAACCGCGGGCGGCTGCTCCGGCGGTGCGCCCTTGAGGTTGAGGAAGTCGCGGACCGCCTGCTGGTCGCCGGTGGCGTCGGCGAGCGCTCCGGCCTGGTCGAACGCGCGGGACTGGATCCGCTCGATCTCCGCGTCGATGTCGTCGATCGTCCACCCGGCCTCGGTGAGCAGGCGCAGCGCGGTCTCCAGGCTGATGAGGTGGGCCTGGTAGGCGGTGGCGATGTCCGTAAGGACCGCGCTGACGTCGGTGGGGGTGTACGGACCGAACTCGAGGTGCGCGGGAACGACGGGGCCGGTCCAGTTCGGGTGTTGTCCGGCCATGAACAGGCGCTGAACCATTTTCAGCAGCAGCCGGTACTTGTGGATGCGGGCGAGGCGGCCGGTGGCGACCATCATGTCCAGCGGGCTCATCGACAGGGCGAGGGCGTAGCCGGACGGCAGCTGCGACTGGTCTGCGGTTCCGAGCGCGACGGCGGGCATGCGCAGGTTCGCCGAGAGCCGGTCGAGGAGGTCTTGGCTGGCCCTGCGCAGTTCGGCGAGCTGCCCGGCGGTGTCCAGGACGTCGAGGCGACCGCCGGTCTCCAGTTCGAGGACGAGTCCGGCCTTCACCTGCAGATTGTTCCGGCGGGTCATCAGGCCGGAGGCGGCGATGACGGGCATGCCGGTGGTGGCGGAGGCGTGCGCGCTGTCGGTGTCGGTGCCGGCGAGGTCGTCCAGGAGCTGGAGGACGCGGGCCAGGGCGGGCCGTCCCCAGTGCTCCTCAGCGTCGGGCACCGTGTTGGGGACGTGGACGACGGGCACGAAATCGATCATGAGGTCGAGGCGGTCGAGGAGTTCGCCGTCCGCCCGGACCGCGATGTCGGCCCGGCTGAGGGGCAGGTTGTGGACGTCCATGTCACCGGTGAGGTCCTCGAGGAGCCACGTCGCGTCGGTGAGGTAGCACGTCCAGCGGGACGCCTTGTCGTTCCAGGGGTACTGCCGCTGGATCCACCGGCCGTCGGCGTCGAGAGTGTCGCCGGGGGTGAGCGTGTAGGTGCCGTCGTCGCCCACGACCGGGAGGCGGGCGAGGCGGCCGTCGTCGCCGTACTGGGTGGTGTGCAGGACGCCGATCGGGGCGAGTTCCCAGCTGATGCGCCGCATCCGGTCCTTCAGGCCGCGCTTGGGGTCGGCCGGCAGGTCCCACGCGAGGTGGACCCGGTAGGGGTAGTCGGTCGAAGGGTCTTCGCCGATCTCGGGGAAGTAGAACCCGGGGTCGGTGACCTGCAGCCGCGGTCGCTCCCGTTCCGGGTCCCAGCCGAGGTAGTAGACGCCGTCGCCCTGGACGACGGCCTTGTGCTCGGCCTGCTGCAGCCGCATGGCGAACTGCTCGTCCTGCGCCCACGCGCGCAGCCGGTCCTGGACGGCCTGGGCGTGTTCCTGGCCGCCGGCGTCGCCTTTCGGTGTGTTGGCGTTGTCGGCGCCGTCCACGACGATGGTCTGATCGCGGCCGAGGATGTGGGCCTGGATCGCCTCGTTCAGCATGGCGGCGTCGCCGTACTCGCGGCGGTCGTCGTCCGTGCCGGTCTGGATCGCGGCGAGCGGGCCGGCCTGGGCGGCGTGGTAGGCCTCCATGGTCGTGTAGGCGGCGAGGCGGCGGACGTCCGTGGCGGGCACCCACCGGGAGTAGGCCTGTGGGTAGGCGCGACGGTTCGGGGCGCCGCCAGCGGAGTGGAACACCGGCTTGTAGTTCAGCCAGCTCCAGCAGTCGAGGATGAACGTCTTCAGTCCCACGGGTGCTCTCCTTCGGGCGGTGTGGTCAGCGGCGGCCGGGCAGCGGGCCGCGGGTGTAGGTGCCGGTGGTGGGGCCGCTGCTGGCGGGCTCGGCAAGTTCGGTAAGGGCGTGGACGGCGGCGTCCATACGGTCGGGGCTGTCCATGCCGGCCATCCACGTGACCATCTGGCCCTCCAGGGAGACGAACTCGCCAACGTGGTGGACGAGGGCCTGGGCGTAGAGCTGGGCGATCGGCTCTGCGCGCAAGCGCTTGCCCTGCTTGGCGAAGACGTCGATCAGTCGGGGGCGCAGCAGGCCGCGGGTGAGGTTCTCGCGGTCGAGTTCGGCCCAGGCCTGGGCGATGACCTGGCGGGCCATGTCGCCGCCGAAGTTGTTTTCGACGCCGATGGCGTCGGCGCGGAGGTCGATGGCGAGTTGGCATGCCGCGCGGCCCCACTGCTCGGCACCCATCTGGGCGGAGCGGTCTGCGAGGACGTACAGGTCGCCCTTGGCGTCGCGGCCGGCGGCGACCACGCCGACCTCGTCGCGTTGGGTGTCCCCGCCCGAGGGATCGACGAACACGACGACGCGGGTGAGGTTGATGCCGAGGAGCTGTTGGGGGCTGATCCGGTTGTCGCTGATCCACGGCCACTTCCACACGCCTCCCTCCATGGGCCTGGGTCGCTGCTGGTAGAGGGACCACCAGATGCGTTCGCCGACAGCCTTGCGGGTGTCGGCCAGATCCTGCTCGTCGTAGCGGGAGGGCCAGAGCGCGGCGCCGATCGGACGGCCGAGGATGTCGTCCGGGGAGTCGGCGATCGCCGGGAGGTTGATGCGCTCCCAGCCGTCGGGGTCCTGTTGGAGGATCCGGCCGCAGAGGTCGTCCTCGTGCCAGCGGGTGTTGATGATGATCTGGCTCGCACCGGGTGCACGGCGGGTGTAGAAGACGCTGCGGTACCACTCCCATACCCGATCTCGCTGAGCAGGCGATGAGGCGTCGTCCGAGCCCTTGAAAGGGTCGTCGACGATGCCCAGGTCGAAGCCCTTGCCCGTGAGGGAGCCGCCGACGCCGGCGGTGACCATGCCGCCGCGCACGCCGGACTTGGGTGGCGCGAGGAGGTCGAAGCGGCTGGCGGCGCGGGAACCGGGGTGAAGCTTGATGCCGAGGAGGTCGGTGTGTTCGCCAATCTGGTCGCGGACCCAGCGGCCGTGGTCGTCGGCCAGTTCGCTGCCGTAGGAGGCGAGCATGACGCGCTTGAGCGGCTGGCGGCGCAGGAACCAGAGCGGTCCCCAGCGGGATGCGCGCTGGCTCTTGCCGTGCCGGGGCGGCATCTCGACCATCGCCTTGATGCGTTCGCCGGCCGCGATCCGCCGGTAGAGGTTGTCGATCAGGTCGAGGTGCGGGGCCTGCAGTTCGATGCCGTCGGTCATCACGGTGGCCATGCGGCCGGGCGAGCGGTCCATGAGCATGCCGCGTTCGGCCCGGGCCAGGTGGGCGCGCATGGGCGCCTTCACCTGGTTGGCCATCAGCTCGCGCTCGACCGGGGACAACTTCTTGTACTGCTCGATGACGGCGGTGAGCTCGGCTTCGGGGTCGCGGTGCTTCTTACCCACCAGCCGGTCCTTCCTGCTGGTCGGCGGCCGCGTTGGCGGCGATGAGCTTGCGCAGGTCGTCGACGGACTCGAGGTCGATGAGCGGGGCGCCGTCGGCTCCGGTGATCTCGGTCCGGGTCGGCCGCTTGGTGCCTTGCACTTCGTCGAGGCGGCCGAGGACACGGATGGCCTGCTCGCGGGCCTTGAAGCGGTGCTCGGCTGCGCGCTGGCGGTCCTCGGGGCTCTCCCAGGTGTCCGGGTCGTCCTCGTCGTCGAGCTTGGCGTCGTCCATCGCGGCGCGCAGGATCACCTCGTACTGGGCGATGCGCAGCCGGCGCAGGGCCTCGGTGTCGTCGTCGTAGCGGGTGGCCTGCTTCCTCAGCGCGCGGGCGATGTCGCGGGCGACGGCCTGGGCAAGCCGGGCACCGTCGAGGGCGGGTTCGCCGGCGCGGTAGCGGTCGGCGCCGTACCCCTCGCGAACGGCGTGACCGCGGGTGTTGTGGGCGGGATCCGCGTGGAGGTGAAGGCCGATCTCGGTGGGACTCCAGCCCTTGACCAGCTTCAGCCGCACGGCTTCGGCGCGCCGGGCGTGCACGGCCTGGCGCTTCGCGTCGTACTCACCGGGTGCGGACACGGGATAGCTCCATGCGCCCCCGCACACACGTCCATGATCCCTTACCGGGAGTGGTGCTCGGTTCCCGCTGGTCGCGGATGGTCACGGATCGGGTCGTTTCGGCCCGGGACGCGGTGGTGCGGTGGAAGGATCCGCGGCATGTGGCTACGAATACGAACGATGGCGGTAGCGGGCGCGGTCGTCGTCGGGGCGGCGGGGTGCTCTGCCGCGGCCGCCGACGGCGGGCAGGACGCGTCGGCCGGGCCGGCGGCGACGACGTCGAGCGCGGCGGCCAGCACGGGCGCCGGCGAAGGTGCGCAGCGGGGCCGCGCCCTGGTGGCCGACCTGGAGGCGCGTCTTCAACCCCCGATGACGGTGCGGTGCCTGTCCGAGGGCGGGCGAGAGTGCGTGGTCTGGCTGGGCGGTGTGGGGAAGGTCGCTACGGTCGACGTGCCGAACCACCTGGACCGGTTCCCTGTGGGCGGGGAGCGGGCGGCCCGGGTGCGGGAGATGGTGGAGCGCATCGGTGCGGCCGGTGACCTGTATCACCGCGGCGGCTGTGAGGAGCTGGCCCGGTTCGAGGCGAAGTCGACGTGCGAGCAGCAGGCCGCGGGGGTGGTGGTGGGGGCGCGGTTGCTGGCGAGCGAACTGAAGGCGCAGTGGCCGTAGCGGCGCGGCGAGGGGGGTGACGCGCGGGCCCCGGCGTCTGCCCTGGTGCTGTGTACGGGGGGCGATCACAGTTGGATGGGGAGTGCCGGGGCCGTGCGCGCATTCTGATGGTGGGGCCGGTGGGGCGGCCTGTCAAAGGAGCATCGGCCCGCTGTGGGGGTGAGGCCGGCGCGGGGGTGGGTCAGTTGGAGGTGCCCGTGGTGGGGGTGGTGTCGGCGAGCATCTGCCGGATTCGCTCCTCGATGGCGGGCACGTTCGGCCAGGCGCCTGCCGCGCGGGCGCAGCGAATCGTGTGCGAGTCGGCAGCGGGAACTGAGGGTTGCCTAAGTTGGTCAGGCGAATCTCGGGGCATTTCGCGGGCAATTCCCATCGACCGGCTCCCTTGTTAGGGTCTGCATGCTACCGGGGGTGGTCCCCCGAGACGCCGATTGTTCCCCAGAAGTAGGCTGCATTCATAGGGAAGAAATTTCCCTATGGAGGGGATTAGCTGACACGCGGTCACCCCGTCGACAGGGACTACGGAAGGGGCGACCCGAGTGGGAACGAAGCCACCCAAAGTGGACAAGGAAGGGTTGCGGGCCCTCCTGACCCGGTTGCGCGGCCAGCTCAGCCACGCCGACGTCGGCCTCCCGCCGCCGGCCGACTACAACAACAAGGGCCGCCGCCCCACCACCGGGCTCAGGCAGGCCGACATCGACCTGCTCACCGGGCGCAGCCCCGGCACCTACGGCCGGTTCGAGTCGGGATCCACACGGTACCCCGCCCCCTCGGACACCTACCTCCTGGCCGTCGCCCGGGCACTGCTCATGACAGAGGAGGACTGGCGGGCGATGTGGCTCTACCGACTCCAGTCCCATCCGCCCTACCCCCTCAAGCCGGAGGCGACGGTGACGATCGGCGGTCACTGGCAGGCCATTGTCGACGACTACCGGAGCCCCGCATACATTACCGACCGCGCGTGGAAGGTTGCGGTCTACAATCAACGTTTTGCTGCGTTGTTCCCGGGGGGAATTCCTCCGGAGAACACCATGGAATGGATGATTCTCTCCCGCTACGCGCGTGAGGTCGGCCTGCCCGACTGGGAGAACTCGTGGGCGCGCCTTGTCCTCCCCCAACTCCGCGCTGCGCACAATCAGTTCTCTGCGAACCACGACCTGGGGCGCCTGGTGCGGAAGGTGGAGCGCGACCCGGTGGCGGGCCCGATCTACGCGAGTCTCGACGAGTCCTACCGCCAGCCCGACGGCGACACCCGCTACTTCTGGCACGCCGGGCGGAACGAGCGTGTCACCGTGACGATGGGGCCCTCCATGCCCCTCGGCGCGCCGGGAACGCTGCTGATGCACCTGTTGCTGGATTACAGGTCCGAACCGTCCAGCTGGCGCGATCAGCAACACCCGCTGGCCGCGCCGGCCACCGCAGCCTCTCCACCCATGGAAGGGTGACCATGTCGTTCGTATCGAATCCTTACGTGTTCCTGCCCAACCACGTCGTGACCAGCGAGGAACTCGCCGACGTCATAACCAGCCGGCACGCCGGGCACCCGCGACTTCCAGTGATCCGCCGGATCGTCGCCCAGGCCCCGGCGCGCCGGCACTTCAGCCAGCCGCTCGACATCGTGATGTCGGACCGCACCCTCGAAGAACGCAACCGCGCGGCCGTCGACGATGTCCTCACCATGGGCACGGCCGCCGCGCGGGGTGTCCTGGCCGAACTGGACGTCGACCCGCTCACCATCGACTGCATCATCACCACCCACAGCACCGGTGACATCGTGCCCGGCCTCGACATCCACCTGGTGCACGAACTCGGGCTGCGCCCGGACGTCTCGCGCCGCCCGATCACCCAGCTCGGCTGCGGCGGCGGCGCGCACATCATGGTGATGGCCCACCAGTACGTGAGCGCCTCCCCCGGTTCACGGGTCCTGGTGGTCGGCGCCGAGTCGCTCAGCTCCACCATCCACGCCGCGGACACCGAGATCGAGCAGGTCATCTACTCCGGGTTGTGGGGCGACGGCGCGGTGGCCGCGGTGGTCTCCAGCAGCCCGATCGGCCCGGCGCTGCGGATCCACGAGACGTGGGAGTACCTGCTGCCGGACACCACCACCAGATACCGCAAGCGGGTCGACCACTCGGGGGTGCACTTCGACAGCGAGCGGTCGGCCACGCAGTCCATCAACGAGATGGCCCCGGCGCTGCGGGCCTGGCTGGCCGACGAGACGGCCGGCCCGTGGCCGCTCGACTTCATGGTCGCCCACCCCGGCGGTCTGCGGGTGATGGAGGACCTGGAGAAGCAGCTGCAGCTGGGCCCGGACGCGTTGCGGCACTCCCGGGCGCAGTTCGACGCGGAGGCGAACCTGGGCGGCCCCTCGGTGCTGTCCGTGCTGCGCCGCACGATGGCGGACCCGCCGGAGCACGGTCAGGCCGGGCTGGCGGCGGGGTTCGCCCCGGGGTTCGCGGTGTCGGCGATGAAGGTGAGTTGGTGCGATCCGTCGTAGGCCCGGCACCGAACAGAGCGGCTCCACACGGGCGCGTGTGGAGCCGCTCTGTTCGGTAGGTCAGGGAAGTAGGGGGTGGTGGCGCAGAGCTGCGGGGACGGGCGGGCGGGGTCCGGGGGCGAGCAGTGGGCCGGTGGCGAGGCGGTCGGCTGCGCTGCGGGCCCAGGCGGCGAGCCGGCTGTAGGTGTCGCGGTCGCAGCGGGCCGGCGTCGGTCGGGTGGTAGCGGGCATGGGTGGTCCCGGGGCCGGGGCCCGGCCGGGAACCCCCCGGCCGGGCGGGCGGGTGGTCAGCGGATCCGACGGCGGCGCACGGTGAGGCGTTCGTTCCTGGGCCGGCGGCGGGGCGGGTAGGGGTCGTCGGTCTCGACGTCGGGCAGGCTCGGGTTGACCAGCATCAGGCCGAGTTCTTCGCGGTGCTCGCTGTCGAGCAGCAGGTCGACGGGGCGGCCGTCGGTGAGGGTGAGGTGCACGACGGTGGGTTCGTCGGGATCGGACGAGAAGGTCGTCACGCCGTCCCAGAGCGCGTTGAGCGGCGCCGGGGCGGTGGCGGCCGGGCGCTGCCCGGGGGGTCCGATCGGGGTGTCACGAATTTCGGTGGGCATGGGTGTCCTCCTGGTGGGTCGGGGCCGGCGGTGGGTCGGCCGGGGGCCGGTCGCCGTCCGGGCCCCACGGTGGTGGTGGCCCGGACGGCGGCCGGTCAGAACGGGGCGGTGCCGGTGCTGTCCAGTTCGGTGATGCGCCGCTCGGCGGCCGCCAGCCGGGCCAGGAGCGCGCCCGCGCGGATTCCGACCCAGGCGGCCAGTTCCGCGCCGACCTCCTGGAGGTCCGGGTTGGTGGCCCACGCATGCAGCGTGGCCACGTGCCGGACCAGCTCCGTGACGGCGGCGTCGTCGGCCGGGGCGACGGTGGCGGGCAGCGGCCCGTAGTCGACGCTCACAGCTCGGCGGACGGGTCGTAGTGGTCCATCACCGGGACGGCGGTGACGGTGTACTCGGTGGCGTGCTGGGCGCCGTGCAGGGTGATGTGCAGGGTCTGGTGCTCGCCGGATTCCAGCTCGGCGGGGATCCACTCGAAGTCGTGGCCGCCGAGCGCGGCGGCGGCGAAGTCCTCGGCGTGGGCCTGGGCGGCGGCGATGTGGGTGTAGTGACCGAGCCGGATGCCGGACGTCTCGGCGCGGTAGTGGTGCAGCGTGGGAAGGGCGGGCGCGGGCTGGGCAAGGGCGGCGAACGGTATGGCGTCGGCGGTCATGGTCGGTCTCCAGAGGCAGGTGGGCGCGGCGCAGCGGGGCGCGGCGCGGGTGGGTGGTGCCCGGACCGGTCGGGGCGGCAGCTGGGCGAACGCGGCGCGGCGCAGCGGGGCGCGGCGCGGGTGGGTGGTGCCCGGACCGGTCGGGGCGGCAGCTGGGCGAACGCGGCGCGGCCAGGGGGTGCCGGGCGGGGTTCGCGGGCCGGGCCGACCGGTCCGGGGGCCCGTGACGGCGCCGGGGCCTGCTCCCCGGGGCTGGGGAGTGGCTGGGGTGCCGGGCCGCTGTGGTCGGCCGTCACGGGGCGGGGTGGGCGGCCCCGGTGGGGTGGGGCCGCCCGGTCTGGGCGGTCAGTCGTCGTCGCTGGTGGGCGGCGACTTGACGGCGGGGCAGTTGGGGTCGTGGCAGGCGGGGTCGTGGGGGCAGCAGGCGTCGCAGTCGCAGAGCCGAGGTGCCATGGCGGGTGCCTTCCGGTTGGTGGGCGGTTCGTTGTCGGTGACCCCATCCTCGCATAAGCAACTTCCATGTTGCAAGTTGTTTATGCGAGGGGGTCGCACCGCGCCCGGCCGCTCAGCGCACCGGGATACCACCGGTTCCGGGTGAGCGCAGCGCGGCCAGCCCGGCCGCGATCTGGTCGGCACTCAGGCCGGCCGGAACATCGCCGCCCGGGCCGGCGGCGCCGAGCAGCACGGCGGGCCCCAGAACGGGCAGCAGGCTGGCGTGCGGAAGGTGGCGGCGCATCAGCTCAACGGCGCGCCTGTTCGGCTGGTCGGCCTCCCGTGCGGCCGTGACGAACCACAGGCTGCGCCGCCGGGTGAGGTAGAGGGCGGTGAACCTGTTGTCGCCGATCAGCTCGGCCAGAGTGACTGCGAAGTGCGGCACTCTCTGGAGGACGTGCACCGGCCGGGGGTCCCCGGTCACGGGTATCAGCAGGGCATTGGGGGTGTCGGGGGTGTCGGTCACGGGGGTTCTCCATCCACGGGAAGGGGGGCAGGACGTCGTGGTCCGCCGCCCGCCCCGCCCGCAGAGGGCGGGGCGGGCGGCGGAGCGTGGCGGGTCAGCGGCTGTCCGAGATCGCCCGGATCACAGCGGCCACGGTGGGCACGTTGTGCATGGCGGGGTTGTCGGGGGTGGTCGCCAGGATCGGGCCGAACAGGCGCACCCGGCCGGGGGCGCAGCCGCGCGCGTGCCAGCACAGGGCGTAGGTCCACGCGTTGCCCCGGCGTCCGGCCGCCTCCGCCCCAGAGAGGGCGCGGCCGACCCGGACCTTGACGAAGGGGTCCGCCCCCGCCGTGACGAACCAGTGGACGTCCGCCACCCACTTGCGGGCGTCGGCGTAGGCGATGAGGTCGGCGGCCGCCTTGGGCAGGGCGTAGCCGGGCGGCGGGACCGCGACGAGAGCGCGCAGCCGGGCCGTGATCTCGGCGAAGCGCGTGCGGTCGGCGTCGGTGCGCTCGGCGGGGTCGATGTGGCGCAGCACGGCCGCCTGGTGGCTGAGCCGGGTGATCTCGGCGGTGATCGCGTCGGTGCGGTGGGCGGGGGTGGGGGTGGGGGTGGTCATGGCGTTCGGCTTCCTGTCGGTTGGTGGTGGTGGCCGGTGGGGCCGGGCCACCCCGGGAGCGGGGTGGCCCGGTGGCCGGTCAGTGGGACAGGAGGCTGGTCAGCAGGGCACCGGGGGCGGCGAGGAGGGCGGCGGTGGGGCAGAGGATCGCGGCGGCGTCGCCGGGGTGGCGGAGGGTGGGGCGGGCGGGGGTGCTGTCCTCGCGGGCCACGAGGTAGCGGGTGCGGTGGACGGTGGTGGCGGAGATGCGGTCGATGCGGAACCCGCGCTTCTCGCCGGTGCCCCGGTCCATGGCGAGGGCCCGGATGTCCCCGGCCTGGGAGATCTCGAAGTCGTAGATCTCGATGGTGCGCACGGTGACGGCGCCGTCGCGGTCGGTGTAGGTGATGGTGACCGGGTGCTGGCGGTCCATGGCGCGGATGAGCCGGGTGGTGGTGGCGGCGGTGTTGGTGGTGGTGGCCTTGATCATCGGAGGCTCCTGAGAGTGGGTGGTTCGTTGTCGGTGACCCCACTCTCGCATAAACAACTTCCAGATTGCAAGTTGTTTATGGAGCGATCTTGAAACCTTCGGGGCCCGCACCCCCGGCGAACCGGACGGAACGGGCCCGCGCGCACGACCGCGCCGGGGCCGCGACCGGCCCTACGGCTGCGGAGCGCCGCACTCCCAGGCTGTTACTCGGGGCCGGCCCCGACCAGCACCGGAGCCGGCCCCGGAACGACTGCTGCTCCCCCTCCCGTGTCGCGGGAAGGGGAGCAGCAGGAACGTGCTGTGCCTACTCGGCGCCAACCAGCTCGAACGTCACCCCCTGTGAAGCGAGTTCGGCGATTCTGGCCAGCGCTTCGGGGCTGTGCGAATCGTCCTCCAGGGGGCGGAAGTCAATCCGCTCGTTCGGACCGGCAAGGTCGGCGAGATGCGACTTCCACGCCGGTGCCGGGCGGCGGGCGGCGGCCACGCGGGCCGCGTACGCCCGGGCGTCGACCCGACGCCGGGCCGCGACGTGGGCGAGCATGAGCCGTTCGGCCTTGGCCCGGCCGGCGGCCATGGTGCCCCACCGGGCATCCTTTGCTCCGGGAAGGCACGTCCAGTAGCCGGTGAACGGGCTGGGGTCCGCAGCGCGGGTGATGTGCCAGGCCGTCCGGGCGTTGGAGAGCTGGAAGGCGTCGACGGTGAAGTTCATGCCGCGCCAACTGGCGGTGACAGCCCATCGGGTGGAGCAGCCAACGGAGAGGTCGGACAGCGTGCGCCACGTGAGGGTGACGGGGGCCTGGTGGTCGGCGGGCAGGGGGCTGGTGGGCATCGGGTGCTCCGTGTCGGTTCGGTCGGCGGCGGCGGGCGGGCCGCCCGGGTACTTCCGGGACGGCCCGCCGGGTCCGGCTACCTGCCGGTGCGCAGCGCGGCGCTGTAGAGCGCGCTGACGCCGTAGCCGACCAGGACCACCGGGGCGCCGCAGCGCGCCCCCTTGGCCGTGCTGTAGTGCCCCAGGTGGGTGACATCTCCGGCGCGGGCGCCGACCGCCGCGCGCCACTTCTCCCACTGGCCGGTCGTCTCGGGGCGGACCGTGACGCGGACGGCGAGACGTCCGGCAGTGACGGTGAGGGGAGCGTGCAGGCGTCCGGCGAGGACGGCGGAAAGGATCATGGAGCACGCTTCGTTGGCCGACCGGGCGCGGTCGGGTTCCAGCGCGACCACCGTGGTCGGCACGTCGGCCAGTGCGGCAAGGTCGCTCTGGCGGGCGGTGTGATCCTCGGCGTCGGCGAGCAGCAGGTGAGCGGCCCGGCCGGTGGGCGTCCAGCGGCTCCAGGGGCGGGCGAGGACGTGACGGAAGCGGTTGAGCTGGTCGGTGGTCAGGTGGGACATGTGCGGCGGCCCTTTCGGTTCGTTGTCGGTGGCCCAACTCTCGCATATACAACTTCCATTTTGCAAGTTGTATATGGCTGGGTTTCGCACACCGGCCCGGAAGCCGAAAGGCCGGCCCCGAGGATCCCCCCGAGAGCCGGCCTCCCTGCCCGTACGCGGGCCGCCGTCACGGCGCCTCCCACTCCGGATCCGCGAACCACTCCGCCGCCGCCGCCCACACCATGCGCGCGCGGTGCGCCTCGGGTTCCGCCGACGCTGCGAACAATCGGCGCTTCAGCGACTCCACCCGCAGGCCGTTGAAGCCCAGCTCTGCGACCCGTGCGGCCCGTTCCGCGACGACCTCACTGGGCGTCACCAGGGCGCCGGTCTCGTGCATGGACATGTACAGCGCTTGAGCCGCCGGGCTGATCCCGTCCAACCTCGCGCCCCCTTTCGTGGTGACAGCAGGACCCGGTGTTGCCGGGGGCCGTAGCCCCCGGCAACACCGGGCGGGAGGACATGATCAGGCCAGGCTCACGAGGAACGAGTCCCTGTCCTCGGTGACGGTGCACCCGTGCTTCGCGGCGAACGCCTGCAGCACGGCCAGGGTCGCCTCCCGGGCACCGCCGTCCCGCCACGGGTCGCGCCCGGCCCGCTCGGCGATTCGCTGAGCGGCATACGTCAGATACCACCAGTGGACATGGACCGCCGCCCCGCTCACGAAGGCCACCACCCCTCCGCGCGCCGCGTAGCCCGGCTCGAACATGTGCTTGCCGTCCAACACGTCGTCGGCGGCGCGCAGCGCCTCCCGGACCGGCTCCAGCAGCCCCTCCACCTTGGCACCGAAGGCCCGGTTGTCGTCCATGATCTGCTGCGCCTCGGCGTCGGTCACAGGCTCGAAGTGGGCCCAGTGACCGCTGCGCTCGTAGGTGATCTCCACCGAGCCGTCGGTGTGGCGCACCGAGGTGTTGCCCGTGTAGCCAGCGGCCGTGTCCACCGATTCGGCGAGGCAGAGGATCCAGCCTCCGTGCTCGCTGCGGCTCTTGTAGTAGTCGGGGTTCGCCATGGGTTCCTCCTGGGTGGTTCGTTGTCGGTGGCTCCACTCTCGCATATACAACTTCCATCTTGCAAGTTGTTTATAGATTGCTCACGCCCGCCCACCCGCACCGACATGCCGAAGTGTGGCCACAGCACCCGCCCCCACCTGCGACGATGCGCCAGCCTCCCCGCGGGCACACCCCTACGCAGCAGGCCGGCCTCCCGGGTGCAGACAGATCGGCCCGCCGTCCGGTCGACGGCGGGCGGACAGGAACTCAGTCGCGGGCGTCCCTCGCGAGCGCGGCGGCGCACCGGCCGCCGTCCTCGGCGCTGAAGAAGTCCGCGTCACACCCGGTGCCGCAGTCGGGGCATGCCCAGCCGTTGCAACCGTCGGCGGTGCAGCCAGCGAAGTAGCCGGCGCCGCCGCAGTCGGGGCAACCACGGTCGTCGACGGTGTCGTGCGCGGAGAACGGGTTGGTAATGGCGGCGTCGACGGGGCCGCGGCCGAGGTCGACGGTGAAACGGATCTCGCTCACGGTGGTGTCCTTCGGGTTGGGCCGCCCACGCGTGCGGGCGGCGGTGTTGGGCTTCGGGGCGTCAGCTGGTCAGAGCCGGGCGGCGAGGAGTCGGGCGCGGACCTCGGCGACCGTGTCGAGGTGCCACAGCGGGCCGACGGCCGTGCTGGTGATGTCTGCGGCCTCGGTGAGCGCCTCGGCCCGGTGGTTGTCGATCAGCCGCTCGATCCGGGCGCGGGCGTCGGCGTGCTCGGGGCCGTCGGGGTCTTCGCCGCCGAGCAGTTCGGCGAGGAGGGCATCGCGGGCGGTGGTCATGGCGCATCTCCGTGGTGGGTGAGTGTGGCGGGCGGCCGGCAAGTGGCGGCCGCCCGAAGGGTGCTAAGAGGTGCACTTGTGGGGCTTCATGCCGAGCACGAAGTAGCGGCGAAGGGTGGGGTTTTCGCGGGTGGCCCATCGCCCGCACGCCTCGACGTCGCAGAGGTACCAGCGGCCCGTACGGGTGCTCCTGCGCCAGGCAAGCTTGTCGTCACCGCACCGGCGACAGGCGGCGAGCTTGGTGATCTCGCAGGCGTTGTTGAGGGGGTGGCCGGTGGGATTGAAGTGCTCCATGGCGGGGCGTCCTCGGGTGATGGTCGTCGTGCAGGGCACGGTGTTCGGCGTCGAAGGAGGGCCGGGCGGCCGACGGTTGGCGGCCGCCCGGGCTGCTGGCTACTCGGTGGTCTTGGCGAGCTTGCGGCAGGCCCCGCACTCGGTGGTGCTGGTGATCTGCTCGGGCGTCGCCCGGATGGTCAGCCCCTGGTCCCGGGAGAACTCGCAGAGGCCGAGGCCGTCGGGTGCGGCGCGGTGGCGCTTGCGGGCAGCTGCTCCGGCGAGCAGCCACACCGGCTCGTTCCCGGCCACCGGGGCCGTCGGGCCAGTGGGGTCCGGCGCCGCCGTCTGCGCGGACGGGGCGGTCGGCTTGGCGTCCGGCACCCAGATCTGTCCGTCCAGGACGGTCCACGCCCCCAGGTCCGTGCCGGTGAGCATGGCGGCCGCCCAGTGCTCCGTGATGATGCTGAAGACGCCCGGCGCGTCGGAGCTGCGGTCGAGGACGTCCGCGCTGCTGGTGTGGAACGCCGCCCACACGCCGGAGGGGAAGCGGCGCGCGGTGTAGCCGCCCTGGCGGGCACCGTCGGGCTGTACGACGGTGCACAGGAACGTCGTCACGCCGTCGGCCGCCGTCCTTCCGGTGGTCCGTTCGAGGTGGGCGGACGACGCGAGGTTCAGAAGCGCCGGGGTGGGCTCGCCGTCGGCCTCGAAGGGCGCTGCCTGACGGGCGATTGCCTTGGGCAGGGTGTTCAGTTCGACGTGCAGCGCATCGAGCGCTGCGGTCAGCTTGGCCACCAGGCCCGCGCGGTCGACCGGTGCGGGGGCGGCCGACTCGTCCGGCTGCGTTCCCGTGGGGGGAAAGGCCTCGAGCACGTTGGCGGGGATGACGTCGGCCAGGGTGGGCGCGGTCCGGCCTTCGGGCAGGGACTCGGTGTAGAAGGCCCACCGCTCGCTCTGGGCCCCGGCCTTGGCATCCTCAGCGAGGATGACACCGGTGTTGCCCTCGGCCCACCCGATGAGATCCCCGTTGCGGGTCACGGTGGTTCCCCACCCGTACTGGGCGTCGAAGCGCCCCGGGACGGCGCACAGGACGCACACGAGGGGCATCGCGCGCCCGGCGGCCTCGGCGGCCTCCGGCGTCTCGCAGGTGCAGCCGCGCTTGTCGGCCTCGGGGTCGATGGCCGTCTGGGCCTCCAGGATCTCGCGCAACTTGGCCAGGCTCGGGCGACGGATCTTGGTGTCGTCGATGTCGAGCGAGGATGCGGCGCTGTCGTACCGGAAGCCGCGCTCACCGCCGACCCAGGTGGCCAGGATCGCGATCTGGCCCGCCTCGGTGAGTGCGGTCAGGCCCACCCGCCACAGGTCTGCGGTCTGCCCTTCCGCTCCGGCGGGGACGAACGTCGAATCCCGCTCCCAGTTCTGGCTCTTGGCGGTGACCATAAGGTCGGTGACGCTCGCCGGAACGGCAGGGAGGGTGACCGGGGCCGCAGCCGGGCCGGTGGCGGGCTCAGGTGCGGCAGCGGGGACGGCGGTCGTGGGAGTGACCGTGGCGGCGTGCGCGGCCCGGTACTTCTCCCACACGGCGTCGGCCGTACGGCCGGTGTAGGTGCCGTGACGGCCGGTCAGGGTGAAGTCGGTGCCGGTGAAGACGGAGGTCAAAATCTCGTCGCCCACGCGGCGGGTCGGTCCGAGTGCGGTGACCGTGGGGTTGGTCACGGGGGTGGGGCTGGTGATGGTGTTCACGGGGGCCTCTCGGGTTGGGCGGTTCGTTGTCGGTGGCCCAACTCTCGCATAAGCAACTTCCAGTTTGCAAGTTACTTATGGGTGCCCCTGCCTACCGGCGCTGCCCGCCGGCCCGTACCGGCCGCCCGGCGCGTGCCGGGCGGCCGGCCCGCTCAAGCGGCCAGGACGGTGTCGACCGGCCCCCTCGGACGCGCGACGGCCTTCCGGCAGGATCCGCACTCGCGTGTCGCCGCGACCTGCTCGGCCGTAGCCACGAGCGCGAGGGCGGACGTCCGCAAGAACCCGCACAGGCCGCGAGCAAGTTGTTTATAGATCGGGGCGAGCCTTCGGACGGCCGTGCCGACGCCGGTGCGCGTCCAGCGACGCGACGCCCTCGGGCAGCCGGGCCTGCTCCGGCGCCGGCGCGGGTGGGCGCGCGGTGGCCGCGCACGTCGCCGCGTGCGGCATGAACCGCCGCTCGTGGGGCGCCTGGGGCAGTTCGGCGGTGGGCACGCGCGAGCGCCAGGTCCCGGTCCCGTCGCAGTAGGCCACCACGTTGCCGCCCTCGTGCGGGTCGGTGTCGACCAGCTGCAGCACACCGGCGCGGGTGATGGTCCGGCGCACGGTCGCCAGACATCTGCGGCAGAGGCCGAGCCCCTGCCGGGAGACGGCGCTCACGCCGCGCTCTCGCTCTCGCCCACCGGTGGAAGGCCACGCTCGCGCCGGGCGTGGTCCAGGACGTGGCCCCACTCGTCGGGGTGGCGGTTGATCAGCAGGGTGACGGCCTCCGCCTGCGCCTCGCTCGCACGGCGGCGCGCGAGGGCGGCCGCCGCGTAGTCGCGGACCGTCGTCGGCGCCGGCTTGCCGGGATCCGACGTCGGCCGGGCGGACTCGACCAGCGCCCTGGCCTCGAGACGCCGGGCCCGGAGCAGCGCGAGACGCGCACGCGCTTCGCGTCGGCCGGCGGCCGGACCGTTCGCGGCCGCGGCCTGGACGGCGACCAGCGGCTTGAGGACGTGCAGCCAGTACGCGGCGGCCGCGGGGGTGCGCAGCGCGGCGGCGAGCTCGGGCGCCAGGAGCTCCTCCAGGTCCTTCAGGACCAGGTGGCGCTGCACGTCGGGGGTGCGGGTGGTGAACCAGCGGACGATCTCGTCGTGGTCGAGGGGCCGGCCGTCGGGGTGGGTGGGGCTCGCGACGGTGCGGGGCGGGTGGGTGCTGATGTGGAACCAGTCGCAGGACTGGCAGTAGTAGGGGCGCTGGCGGCGGTAGCCGAGGAGGATCGCGCGGCTGGTGGTGGCTGCTGCGGCGGCCTCGGCGGTGGCGTAGCGGTCCTTGTCGGGGTGGATCGGGCAGGGCTTGGCGGGTGCGGTGATGGTGGTGGTGCTCACGGTGGTGTCTCCTCTCCGGGATGCGGGCGGGCCCCCGCCGGCTGGGTGGGCTGGCGGGGGCCGGAGCGTCAGAACAGCGGGATCTGGGCGGGGTCGATGCCGAGGGCGCGCAGCAGGCGTTCGGCGGTGTCGACGGGACCGGAGTGCTTGGCGTCGACGACGTCCTCGTAGAGGGAGATCGCGAGGGCCCGGATGTCCTCCCCGGGCAGGGGTGCCCCGGGGACGAGGGGCAGCGTGGTGCCGTCCGGCCGGACGACGGCGCTGCGCACGTCGAGCCTGTCGAGGTGCGGTTCAAGCAGATCGGCGGCCGTACCGGCGGCCAGGGCGTGGTGAAGGGTCTCGCTGTCGAGGGTGATGTGCTGCTCGCCGTGGACGGTGAGCAGCACGGTCACGGTGTTCACAGGTGGCTCCTGCGGGGTACGGGGGCGCTGGCGTGGGTGGGGTCGACGGGCAGGTAGCCGTGGCCCGCGCAGGCGTTGCAGGCCTTCACCCCCGTCTGCGCCTGGTGGTCGAGCAGGGCGGTGAACTCGGCGTAGAGCCGGTTCCACTCGGTGAGCGCGGCGGCGTAGGTGTCGCCGTACACCGAGCTGGGGACGGGCAGGCTCAGCGCGAACCGGGCGCTGATCGGCACGGTGCGCGGCCTGCGCAGCTTCCGGCCGTCCTGTCCGTAGTCGGACAGCTCCGTCACGGGCTGCTGGAAGGGCAGTCCGATAGCGACGTCCAGGCCCTCGTTCTGGTCCTGCCCGTTCGGGGTCCGCGGGATGCTGGCGAACCGGACGAAGGGCAGGGTGTTGGCGTAGTCCCTGACGGCGTCACGCAGGCCGGCGAGGCGGCCGGGGAACCACCACCGGTACTCGGGGTGGTTGGTGAGGGAGTGGGGCAGGGAGGCGACCCACCGTCTGTCGGCGCTCGTGGGCGGGGCCTCGCCGCCGAGGACGCGCCAGGGGCCGCCCGGAACGGGGCCGGTACGGGTGTCCTGCTGCTCGTAGACGGCGTGGTAGAAGTCGGGGCTTCCGTGGTGTGAGCGGTCGACGAAACTGTCCCAGTCGTCGGCGGGCACGCTGAGGGGGAGCGCGGCGGACGCCATGTCGGGGTCGTCGAGGACGTGGGCGGTGACCTTCGCGCGGGGGCGCCAGCTGGCGGTGATCTCGGCGACGGCGTGGGGGGCGGACCACCATGCGGTGTCGGGCAGACGGGTGAGGGGCTGGCCGTCGCCGAAGATCCTCACTTCGGTGACGTCGTGGAAGGGCCCGCCCCAGCTGAAGAGGCCGGGCAGGTGGTAGAGGTGGCGGCCGTCGTCGAGGCGGATCGCGTAGTGCTCGCGCGGGTCGGTGGGCGGGTTGGTCATCGGGTCCTCGGGTGTGCGGGGTCGGCCCCCGCCGGGTGCGGGCGGGGGCCGACAGGCGGTCAGATGTCGTCGACGGTGCGGCCGGTGGCGTTGACGATCGCCGCGACGCGGTTGATGTGGTCCGGGGTCCAGTTGTGGCCGGACAGCAGGGCGTGGATCTGCTCCATCGCGTCGGCGTCGGTGAGCACGGGCAACGGGGTGGGGATCAGGCGCGCCAGGGTCTCGCGGACGGACTGGCAGGTGTGGGCCGACGGCGGAGTGTGTCCGGCGGCGATCTCGCGTGCGGCGGTGGTGATCACGTCGTCGGTGGCCTGCTCGGCGGCGTGAACGACCTGCTCGCGCAGCAGGTAGTCGACGATCCGCGTGACCTTGATGGCGCGGTTGTACTCGACGTAGCGGTCCGACGGCCAGCCGGGCGGCAGCTTGCGCCGGGTGTGGGTGATGGTGAGCATCGGGTTTCTCCAGCAGGTTCGGCGGGGTGGGGCCGCGCCCGTTCGACGGGCGCGGCCCCCGGGGATGGCCGGTCAGGCGGCGACGGCGAGGTCCGAGTCGGTGACGACGGGAGCGCCCTGGTCGGCGAGGGCCTGCCGGGTCCGGTTCAGCCGGTCCATGTCCCGGGCGAGCGTCTCGGCGGGGTCGTCGGCGACGAGGCGGCGGATCAGCGCGGTCTCGTCGTCGGGCGTCTCGGTGGGCGCGTAGTGGACGAGCGTCACGGGCGCGATGCCGTGGTACTCGACCGCGACGATCCGGGCGGCGGCCGCCAGGGTGCCCGTGATCTCGGCGTGGTGGGTGATTGCGGCCCGGATGCGGGGCAGGTGCGCCTCGGCCTCGGCGAGGGTGTCGGCGGGGAATTCGGTGCCGGGGATGGTCGGGTCCTCCCAGGGGGCGAGCGGGCGGCCGGTGTCGATGGCGCGGATGAGGAAATCGGCGCCGGGAATGTCGTGTGAGCTGGTCAAGGTCTGGCCTTCCGGGTGATGGGGCGGTTCGTTGTCGGTGACCCCATCCTCACATAAACAACTTCCAATGTGCAAGTTGTTTATGACTGGGGTGGCCCGACCGGCTCGTCCAGCACTTCCGTGATCACCAGGTCCAGGCGCCCGCCCTTGACCGGAACCCCGGGCCGTGCCTCGGTGGCGACCAGGTGGGTCGAGTCGTCGTCCGGCAGGACTCGCGCGTCGACCAGGCCGTCGATCGCCGCCTTGGCCGAGCCCCACCAGTTGTGCGGGTCGTAGCGGGTCACTCCCGGCCGGGGGTTGACCACGAAGTCGACCCGGGCCCGCTCCAGCGCCGGCAACCGGGCGTGCCGGGCCGCCCAGCCGGCCGCGTTGCGAATCGCCGCCACCTTGCGGGCCCGCACCCGCCAGTGGACAGGGCGGTTCGCGTTCAGGAGCTCCAGGGCTGCGGGGAGCTGAAGGACGAACACCCGCGGCTCGCGGCGCTCGGCCGGACCAGCGGCGGTCACTGGTCGCCCGCCCGCTCGTCGGCGGCCGGCTTCTCGTAGCTGCCGTCGTGCGCGCGCAGGACGTGGCCGTGCAGCTCGGCCTCCGCCGAGCCGTCGTCCACGTGCCACGACGAGGTGGACCAGGCGCACACGGGGCAGGTGCGGACCACCCGAGCGTCCCGTTCCCGGGCCCGGCCGGCGAACGGCGACAGCTCGGGGAGCTCGGCCTGGTGGTCGCAGGCATCGAACTCTGCGGCCGGGCACTGGTACGGATCAGCACCCGGCTCGTCGCACCGGCACGCCGCGTTCTTCGGGTCGCTGGCGACCGGGTCGCTCAGGGCCGCGGCGAGCGTGAGCACGGCGGTGGGCTCGTCCGGGTGCCCGGGGCACTCGGCGGCCGCGGCCTGGCCGACGGCGAGGCCGGCCGGGCCGGAGACGGCGAACGTGTGGATCGTGCCGCATGCGGCGTAGACGAGCGCGGTCAGCGCGAGGTGCTCGCCGGCGACCGGGGCGCGGTAGGCCAGGCGCAGCGCGCCGTCGGTGTAGTGGGCGGTGCCGTCGGGGTGGCCGCTCCACCCGCTGTGCGGGGCGTGGATGCCGAGGACGCCGGCGTGCAGTGCGGCGTACGCGGCGACGGTCTCGGCCCGGTCGGCGGCCTGGCGGCGGTCGGCGCCGGTCAGTTCCATGACCTTCCGGTGCTGGTCGGCCGGCGGGGTGAACCACGGAGATCGGACGAGGAGGCTGGAGTTCACGACTGGTCGGTCCTTTCGGCGGCGGCGCGCTCGCGGCGCATGCGGACGGTCTCGGCGGCGAGCACCGCCATGTCGCCGAGCGCGACCAGCTGGTCGGGCTCGGCGGTGATGAAGCCGAAGGGCCCGCAGAGCGTGCCGGTCACCTCGCCGTCGGCGCGCTGGTGGATGTGGATGGTCAGCTGGTCGCCGGGGAACAGGTAGGAGGTGCTGCTGTCGGGGCGGACGGCGGCGGGGGCGCCGCTGTCCCAGAACGCGGCGACGGCGGCGAGGCCGGCCGAGGCGGAGCTGGCCAGACGCCGGCGAATGCGCTGGAAGGGGTTCACCGTGGTGCTCCTGGTGGTGGTCGGGGCCGACCGCCGGGTGGCGGCCGGCCGGGAGCGTGATCAGGGGGCGGGCGTCTCGGCCAGGCGCAGCAGACGGCCGATGACCTCGAGGTCGCTGGCGCTGTCGAGCCAGTAGGCGAGGCGTTCGATGGGGTCCGGGATGGCCTGGTGGGCGTCGGCGAGGCTGTTGGCGAGCGCGCGGACGGCGGGGCCGGTGCGCGGGTCGTCGAGGATCGCGTCGCAGGCGTCGGCGCAGGCCTGGGGGGTCGCGGTGGTGAAGGTCTGCGGCAGGGGTCCGGGGTGGGTGGCGAGCCAGAGGGCGGCCATGGGGTCGAGGGCGCCCGCCGGTCCGGCCCCGGCGAACGCGAGGGGCTCCCACGGGTCGGGGTAGCCGTCCGGGGCTGCGAACCCGCTGTCGCCCCGCCAGATGCCGCGATCGGACAGGAGCGTGGCGGCGGCGGCGAGGTCGTGGCGGAGCGTGGCGGACAGCTCGGGCGTGGTGCTGGTGGGCATGGCGGGGTGAACCTCCGGCCGGTGTGCTGACGGTGGAAGGCGACGGTGCGGGTGGGGGTGGGGGCAATGGCGGCCGGGCGCGCGGGAGAGGTGTCGACCGCCAACCGCGCGCCCGGCCTGCTTGGGCCCGGCCCGGTCCCGGGAACCCCGGGGGGAGGGTTCGACCGGTGACCGGGCCGGGGGTCTGTTACTCGCCGACGAGCCGCAGGTAGGCGTCGTGGCAGTCGGGGCAGAGGTTCGCGTGGGTGGTCTCGTGCAGAGCGTCGCTCGCGGTGACCACGGGGCAGGTGCCGTCGGCGCCCTGGCAGCGGGCCAGGTCGGTGCCGGGGGCCAGGTCGATGCCGATGGCGCGGGCACCGATCTCGGAGACGACGCGGCGCTGGTCGGTGTCGGTGAGGCCGTACACCGGGTCGAGGAGGTCGAGTATGTGGTCGACCTGGTGGCGCTGGTGGTCGGTCAGGGTGTCGTAGCGGACCGCGTGGCTGTGGTCGAGGGAGAAGATCACGGCGCTCATCGGGGGCCTTCCGGCTGGTGGGCGGTTCGTTGTCGGTGACCCCATCCTCGCATAAACAACTTCCATTGTGCAAGTTGTTTACGACGGGTCCGGACATGCGGAAGCCCCCCGCACCGGATCGGTACGAGGGGCTTCAAGTCGTCAGGCCGGCGCCGCTACCGGCGCCTCGACTCGTCCCGGTGGATCTCCAGGAGGTCGGAGAGCGAGTACAGGGCGGCCCGGCCCGTCCCCCAGTTCCGGGCCTGGTGACGGGCCGCCCAGCGCCACAGCGTGACCTTGCTGACGGGCCTGCCGGACTGCCGGATGAACGCGACGATCTCGTCCAGCGTCATCAAGTCAGTCGGTGCGTCCGATGCGGGAGCAGAGACAGCTCCCAGTCCTGCGGGCATGCGGTCATCCTCGGGTGGGTGGGGGCCGGCCGGTCACAGCACCGGGCCGGCACACGGGGAACGCAAGGGGTACGCAGAGGAGGGACGGCGGTTCAGCCGGTGGCCTTCAGCGGCTGCAGGCCTACGCGCACCACGGACAGCTGCGCCACGGTCCAGATGCGGTGGGATCCGTCCGGCGTGGTGGCCGCGCAGTGCCGGTTGACGCAGCTGATCCGGCGGATTGCGCGTACCCACACCAGGCCGACCGTGGAACAGTCCGGGCAGGGCTGCTGGCGGATCCGGGTGGCGTCGCCGAGGAGGAGCTCAGACTCCACTGTCGCGCGCCACGTCATCGCCTCGAGGTGCTGTTCCCAGTCGGCGCCGAGCACGGCGGCGGCGCGGGCGGCTTCGCGGTAGACCGCCGAGCGGCCGGCCGGGAGCGGTACGGGCTTGCTGTCGGCTGCGGCGCGGGCATCGTTGATGAACTTCGCGACTGCGCCGTCGCAGTTGGCGATGTGCTGGAGTACCTGCACGTTGATGGGTGCCGATCCGAGACGTCCGGTCCCCGAGCCGGCCCCGGGGCCGAGGGCGGACGAGCGGCTCTGTGCCAGATGAGCCGGGGTATCCAGCTCGTTGAGCAGCCGTGCTGGCTCGGTCGTCGGCTGCTGCGCTTTCGTCATGTGTCGTGCCCCCAGCCCTCAGCTCCCCACCCGGTGAGGGGTTCGGACACCGTCGTCCGGACAGGGTGGAGTAGCGGATTGATCACGTGCAGGCATATGCCGAGCCCATGATGGCAGACGATATTCCGCTTGAGGAGGTTCCAACCTGAACTAGATACGCGTTCGGCACGTCCGTTGGACGGGAGCGTCAGAGCTGGTCAGGAGCCTGTACGGCCTCCGTCAGAAGTAGCCGTACTTCCTGGGCCGCCTCCGGTGCGAGAAGCCCCTCCGCCGCGGCGCCCTCAATCAGCAGGGCGACGCCGGCGATGGCGATGCGGTGGGCGTCCACGGTGCTCGCGTCGTGCAGGGTCCGGCCCATCTGCCGATAGAGGGACTCCCAGAACTCGGCTGTCGTCCCCGGGCTCACCAGGCCGTCGCCGCCGCCGCGCCGGCGGAGTTGGGTCACGGTCGCGAGGCGCTCGGGATCGGATTGTGCAGCCAGGGCGGACATCGCTCTCCTCATCCGACGTCATGGGGGGATGTCGCCCGGGTCGCCGGCACCCGTGCCGGTTGCTAGCGTCGCAAAGAATGACGCGCCAGCGCCAGACCTCCCAGCTCAAATGGCGCACAAATGACGCTGATCTGCTAGGGCTGTGGCTCACGGTGACGGCTGGAAATGGGAGTGCCCCCGACCCAGAAGCGCGAT
Organism: Kitasatospora sp. NBC_01246; assembly: GCF_036226505.1. Classification (NCBI taxonomy): domain Bacteria; kingdom Bacillati; phylum Actinomycetota; class Actinomycetes; order Kitasatosporales; family Streptomycetaceae; genus Kitasatospora; species Kitasatospora sp. NBC_01246. The sequence continues at coordinate 69,249 of NZ_CP108485.1, forward strand.
TCAGAAGTTACCGACAACGAACCGCCCACCCAGAAGCCGGGGGCATGAGAGTCCCAGAGAACGCCTGCCGAGGCACACGTCCGCTGCAACACCGGAAGTGTAGCGGGATCTCGTTTCACGCGGTACTCGCGTGATTGCGCGGCAATCAGTTCTGCCGGCGGAATCCAAGCGCCTTCACAACCGCGGCGTACTCGGTGGTGACCTCGGCGGACCGGTCGAAGAACGGCAGGGCCTTCTGGTGGCTGTAGGCCTCGGGGACCTTGGTAGAACGACGGATCGTCGGCAGGAACTTCTCCTGGTACGCCGCTTCGGCTTCGGTCTTCGCGTCGTCGTAGACCGCTCCGGACTGGCGACTGGTGGGGGTATCGACCATGAGAACACCGACAAGTTCGGGGTTGGCCCCGTTGGCGGCGAAGGTGTTTTGGACTCGCGCGATGGTCTGCTCGATGCGGGTGAGGGCCCGCAGTTCCTTCCATCCCGGCTTTACGCAGACGATGACCTCGCGGGCCGCTACGAGGGCGTTGACGACGACCAGGCCGAGGTTGCCGGGGCAGTCGAGCAGAATGACGTCGTAGTCGTCGGCGACGGTGGCAAGGGCGTCGCGAAGCCAGAGCTCGCGGCCCATCATCGTGGTAAGGAGCTGTTCGGCGTTCTCAAGTTCGGCGGACTCAAGAACCAGGTCAAGGCCCTCGATCTGCTTGCTCTTGGGATCGTCCGAGGGGCCGGCGTAGGCGGGAACGATCGCGTCGCTGAGCTTGACGCCCGGGTCGGTCAGGACGTTGTGGATGGTGGCCTGGCCCGGAACCTCGTCGGGCTGGTCCCAGCCGAGGGAGGCGGACCCGTCGCACTGGGCGTCAAGGCCCACGAACAGGACCTTCAGACCGTACTTGGCCAGCCATGCAGCGATGGTGACTGCGGAGGTGGTCTTGCCTGCACCGCCAGACTGGTTGGTGAAGGCGATGATGCGTGTGTTGCTGATCGTCTTGCCCACGAGACTCTCCCCTTGGCTTGGGTGGCGGCGGACGCTCAGGTTCGGTCTCGCCGGTGAAGTGATTGCGCGGCAATCACGCACGCCCTCAACGGGTATGTACTTCCGCTGTGGGAGGGGTGGTGTGTGCTGCTGCGCGACCTCGTCCAGGTTGCGCCCCGGGTGGCAGGCCTCGAGGTCTGTCGGTCAGGGGCGGATCTCGGCGGCCGGCGTAGGGCACGGCGGGCGAGCAAGGACGCGAGGTTCGCCCGCACGGTACACCGTGGTTCGACACCTGCGCCACCCACCCCGCCGGTTATTCACTCGACGGGGTGATGGTGGGCTCGGTTCAGGACAACAGGTTCTTGATGCTCTCAAGCTCGTCGGCGGTCAGAGCCTCGTAGACGGCCAGTGCGACCTGCTCCGGGTCGCCCGCGAGGGTCAACACTCGGTCAACGTGCAGCTCCCGATCGACCTCGGTCTCGCCCGTGCTCCCAGGCTCTGCGGACCCGCTCTGGTCCGGTTCGGGCTCGGGCTCGGGCTCGGCCGCGGCAGAGGCCTCGGGCTCGGGCTCGGGCTCGGGCTCGGCCGCGGCAGAGGCCTCGGGCTCGGGCTCGGGCTCGGGCTCGGCCGCGGCAGAGGCCTCGGGCTCGGGCTCGGGCTCGGGCTCGGCCGCGGCAGAGGCCTCGGGCTCGGGCTCGGCCGCGGCAGAGGCCAGTTCGGCTGCAGTCCGCTGGGCAGGCATCCCCGGGCCGGGGGCGGGCGGGGTGATTGCGGCGCAATCACCTGCGTCTGCTGTGCGGCCGGCAGCCGTTCCCAGGACATCTGTGGCTGAGGTGGAGACGGAGGGCTGTCCGGTCCGCGGGGCCATCGCCGCCGGCTCGGCGATCGGAGACGTCTCGTGTGATTGCGCGGCAATCACCGCAGGCTCGACCGTGGTCGTCTTGGAAGGGTCGTCCCGTTCCGCCAGAACCTCGATGATGTCGGCCACGGTCAGCCCGCCATCCCGATTGCTGACGGCGAAGATCACGTCTTCCCTGGTGAAATCGCCGCGGCGGTAGGCCGTCTGGGCTTCGTGCGTGAGGCGTGCCAGCACCTCAGCGGCGAACTTCAGCGTGATGCCGGTTTCACGCTCGTGACTCCACTGATCATCCACGTCGTCCTGAAACTCGGGGGTGAGCTTCAGCAGCGCGATGCGCTGCGAGATGTAGGTCTGGGAGATTCGCTTGTTGGACTCGGCCCCGAGCCGCTTCGCCAGTCCGCGCTGAGACAGGCCCTCCTCCTTCATCACCTGTTGGAACTCCTCGCCCTCTTCGACCGGGGTGAGGGGTTCTCGTTGGAGGTTCTCCTGAAGGGAGGAGATTCGGACGCTCTTGACCTCGAACACCACGTTGATCGCAACGCGGGAGACGCCCGCCTGCTTTGCTGCGTCGAGTCGACGGTGGCCGCCGAGGACAACGTACGGCTTGCCGGACGCCTTGACCGTCTCCGCGTGTTCGGGATGGTGCTTGATGTAGTGCGCAGCTGGGATGACCGTGAGAGCGGTGCTCAGGCCGTCCGACGCGATCGTTGCAGCGAGGGACTCGATGTTCCGCAGTCTCTTGCGACCGTTGGTTGGGCTGGGGAGGAGGTCGTCGAGCGTCGCGGTCGGCTGCTTGCTGGCGATCTGCTGCTGCTGGTTTCGTGCGACTGTGAGGCTGCGGCCTCCGAGGCCGGCTGTGGCCATGGGGTTCTCCGGGGGACAGAACAAGGGACTCTCGGGCGTGAGCTTAGCTGCCGGGGTCGTGCTCCCTGGTGGCCTGGTGGTGATTGCCGCGCAATCACGATGACCAGAATTTCGGGCAAACCGCCCATGTCAATGCGGGACGCAGACCTTCGTAGGAGTGGCGGCGAGCAAGCTCAAGCGCGCTTCTGGAACAGTATGGCGTCTCTGAGCGGCTTCTGATGCCTCAACGGGCCAACGAGTCGAACCGCGTCTTGCGCGTGTCTGATCAAGGCGTCGGTCTGTTCGGCGATGCCCTGGATGATCAGAGGCTGGGCGCCGGGTGATTGCGCCGCAATCACTCGACACCATCGCCAGCACATGCGCTGGTCGACGGGACGTCTGGCCGGATGTACGCAAGCGGGTTCCTCGGGGTGATTGCGCGGCAATCACGCTGATGGAAAGGCGGCACGGTCGGCGCGTCGACGCTGGAGGGCGGCGGCCTGGCGGCGGGCGTTCACGGCGTGCTGGTCCTCCTGGTCGGCGGTGTCACCGTTCCAGGTCAGCAGGCTCTCGCGTACGGTCTCCCAGGCACCGCCAGCCTCGGGTTCACGAATGGTGGGGGCGTGTCGGCGGCCGAAGCGGAGTGCGTCGGCGCGGGCCCGGTCGGCGGCGGCGCGTTCGGCGGCACGTCGTTCGTCGTTGGTGCTGAACAGCCTCTCGAGGAAGTGGGCGACCTCCGGAGGCATGTATTCGCGCTCGGGCTCCGGCTCCGGGAGTGGTGTCGGAGCGGGAGCGGGCTCGTCGGTCGTCGACACGGACGAGCGTCCGCGCCCGGGCGCGAGGATGCGTAGGGCGCGCACGGCAGGTCGGCCGCCGGTCTTCTCGTTGATCCGGGCAACGAGCTGACGGTCGAACAATCGCAGCTGGGCGGCGTAGGCCGGAGATGCGGGGCGCAGGTGGAGGGTTCCGGTGTTCGGGTCGAAGTGCACGGCGGCGACAGCGCGGGCGAGCTCGGGTGCGATGGTCGGCCAGGCAGCGACGACGTCTGCGCCGCCGACGTTCAGGTCCCAGCCGGCGTCTTCGAGTACCAGGCGTACGGCGCCAATCAGGCTGATCGGCTCCCGGCCGTGGGGGTTGCGCTTGGGGGGGCGCTTCCGCTTCACGGGTGGCCCCTCGATGGGCTTGTCCTTGGAGTTGGCGCGGGCCCGGGCGAGGGCCTGGCGGGCGATGTCCGCGCCGGTCGGTTCGGCGGTCACACGGCGGCTCCGAGGAACGCGGCGATGTCGGCGGCGGCCGACTCCTCGGACATGGTGCTCGCCTGTTCGGCCTGGGACCAGCCGTCGGAGGTCACCCGGCTGTTGGTCTGCTGGCAGAGGGCGATGATGTCCAGGAGAGCTGCGGGCCTTGTGTCCGACGTGGACTCGGGGCAGGCCAGGAACCCGTCCGCGACCGTCGAGCGGGCCTTAGCAGCCCCGTGGATCCGTTCCCGCTGAGACTCCATCGCCCGGTCCCGGTGAGCCTTCGTGGGCCACAGCAGCACCGCTGCCCGCAGCCGGGAGGCGAGTAGGCCGGACGGGCGGCGGACGTGGCCGGGTTCGTTGACCAGGTTCAGCCACGCCTCGACCTCGGTGGCGGTCCAGCCGGCGTCTGCGACCTCGGAGAGCACCCAGGCCAGCCGGTCTGTATTCGACCGACTCATCCACAGCACCCGGCGACGCAGTTCGGCGGCGAGTTCGAAGCGGCGGGTCACCCGGTTGCGGTGCCGACCGCTCTTGCCCTTCGTGCTGATGTCCTTCGGGCCCTTTCCCTCAAGACGGGAAGCGGAAGGTGAGTGGGTAAGTGCAGGTACTGCAGAGCTGGCCACCATTGGGGTGCAACGCTGCCTGGGGCTGGTCTTGCGCTTCCGGCGGCGGACGGACTTCGAGGCGAGCCGTCCGAGTCGGGCGATCGTCTTGCGTCCAGCCTCGGCGATGCCGGTCATGCGGCGGGTCGGGCCCTCGCCGGTCGTCCGGATGCCGAGCGCGGTGTCGTAGTTCTGGGGGATCGTCAGGGCGAAGTGGGAGCTTCTGGCGACGGGGCCGCGGTCCTCGGTGCGGGGCAGGCGGGTGCCTACCTCGATGTAGGTGAGCAGGCCGGTGTTGCGCAGGTGGGCCAGGTGGTACTGCACGGTGCGCTCACCGAGGTTCAGCACGCGCATCAGGTGCGTGATGCCGGGCCGGACCTCGGTGAGCTTCGTCAGCTCCTGGGCGATGCGGATGGTCGTGGGGCCGAACTTCGGGCCCTTCGGCGGAACGGGGGCGGCGCCGGTTCCGTGGACCCAGTGGACGGACTGGAGCCAGGAGTAGGTGTCGTTGACGATCCGGCCGGCGGTGGTGGTGGCCCACTGGCGGGAGGCTGTGACCGCCAGCGGGCCGTACCCCTGCCGAGGATCATATTCGTTCGAGTGTTCGAATCCGGGATTCGACGCGCCCATTCCCGGGGCGTTGTCGGCGGCGGAAATGTCGCCCGTCAGGGTGGAGATTCGGCCGACATCCGCGTTCTGGTCGGACTCGACCTGACAAAGGGCATGACGATCATGCATTATGGCGTTGCTCCTTCAACCTGCTTGAGGGCGCAAAAAAGCCACCCTCGGCGGTGGCCTCCGGATTTCGATCTTGGAGGCGGCCTGTTGTTGGTGGTTCTTGGGAGAACCTGAAGGACCCGCCCCTTGGCAAGGGCGGTGAGCGTTGTCCCGCGTACCGGGGTGGAATCCGGTTGCGGGCCCTAGCCGGTCAGCTGGGCAGAGGCGGGAACCTCGGCACAGTGGACGCCGGCAGTTACATGACGGCCGTGACGACGGGTGCGGGTAACACCCGGACGGCCAGGCGGTGGAGGTCCTCCGGGAAGGGGACCGAGGTCACCGCCCGAGGATCAGCTCAAGGCGACCGACCCCCTACGGGGGAGCGGGCCTACGGGCGGACAGCCGAACCGGAAACGCCCTCGGGGCGACATCGGACCGGAGATCTGGGGAGCAAGAGCCGGCAGACCGAGCCGGACGGTCTCAGACATGACGCGACCCACCGAGTCGACGCGGCGACGTCACGCGCGCGACGGGGTGGGTCTTCTTGTGCCGCCCTGGGGGGACACGGGTACCATCAATCACGTTGAGACCACCTTCATTGGTCTTGGCGCCTGCAGCCCCGAGTGATCTCGCCTTGGACGGGCCAACGTCCCTGGCATCCGAGACCTCGGGGTTTCGGCGTTCCTGTGCTCTTGTCGATGCGGCCAACCAAGATCACCGATCTCTGGCCGGGTATCACACTACCCCCCGGAACCGCCTCCTGGCGACTCATCAACGGCAGCGCGCCGGAGCGGTATCCACAGGCATTAGTCCGATGACCACCATATGACCCGAAGACCCGACCACTCTCCCACAGATCCTAATAACGGGCCCGGCCCGTCCTAGATCATCTCTCCCCAATCGGCCATCTACCTGCGGGAATGAGCCCCTTCCGCCGATTCGATATTCCACTTGAGGTGACCTGATCCAGGCTCCCGACACCCCTGATGGTTCGCCAGTTCAGCCATCCGAGCCTCATTTCCGTTCATGTGCTCGAATTCCTGCGCTCCCTCGCCGCCCTCCGTCGGCCGGCCCTCGCCGCCGACGCCGCCGGCACGCACCGATCGCACCGGCACCGCTGGTTGACGTACCGGCTCTCCGAGCCGGACGGCGGCGGCGGCCGCCGCGCTCCCCGGCCCGCCTTCTGCGCCTCCGCCAGCGCCTGCCGGAACCGCGGCTCCACCCGGCGCAGCCGGTACACAGGAGACACGGACATCCCCAGCTCGGCCGCCGCCGCCCGGACGCTCGCCCCGTCGGCGATCAGGAGCAGCAGTTCGGCGATGACCTCCTGGTCGGTCTCGACCGTGAGCCGGTGCGGGCGTCCTCGGCGGGCGCCGCTCACAGGGGCGGCCGGCCGGAGGCGGGATCGCCGAGCACCGCGGCCGCCGAGATCGCCCGGGCGGTCCGGCGGGACATCAGGTCGTAGCCGGCCGCGCGCAGCTGGTCGGTGACGGCGGCGAACTCCTCGGGGTCCCAGCCGCCGCCGCGCCAGCGCCGGGCGGCGGCCGCCGTGGCCGCGCTCGCTCCGGCGAGGAACAGCGCGGCGTCGCGGTCAGGGCCGGCCGGTAGCGGCGGCAGCAGGATGTCGGGCAGGGCGTCGAGACCGCGGGCGTGCTCGATCAGGCCGAGTACCAGCAGCCCCTCCAGGACCTGCGCGGTGCCGGTGACCAGCCGGGCGCCGGCGCGGTCGGCGGCCGTGGCGGCGTTCACGCGGCCTGTCCCAGGTTCGCGGCCGCGAGGGCGACGGCCAGGCGGGTGAGGACCTCGGGCACGTTCTCGTAGAAGGGGTCGGGCAGGCCGACCCGGGCGGCCATGCCCTTGTACTGGCTGCACAGCGCCGCGTAGCCGGTGCCGACGAGGGTGTCGGCGGCCAGGCGCATGTCGCCGTCGGCGGCGCAGAGGGCCTGGACTATCTGCAGCTGCCGCGCGGTCCGGACGAGCGCCTTGTCCGGGCGGGTGAACCGGGAGACGCCGGCGAGCGCGGCCTTCTGGTCGGCCATCCGCTGGTTCTTGTTCTGGCGGTGCTGGTTTCTGGCGGTGCGCCGCTGGATGCTCTCCCGCTCGGCGAGGTCCAGGCCGCCCCACACTCCCTCCGGCTCCCGGTACTCGACGGCGTACCCGGCGCAGCCGGCGCGGACCGGGCAGCCGGTGCACGCGCTCTTCGCGAGGACGGCGTCCTTGGCGTTGCTGGAGATCCACAGGTTGGTGGGGCCGACAGTGGCGCACGGGCTGTTGCGGAACTCGTCGCTGTCGAGTAGCGCGATCAGGGCGTTGCGGCGGGCGGTCTTGTCGGTCACTGGAGCTCCCGGGGGTCGGTGCGGCCCGCGGTGCGGGCGACGTAGCGGGCGGTCAGGTCGGCCTCGAAGCGGGCGACGGCGGCGTCCATGCGTGCGGCGGAGGTCTGCGAGCGGGCGCGCTGCAGCAGGCGGACGGCGGCCAGGGCGAGGACGACGGTGAGCAGGATGGGGGTGGGGGTGCGGCGCACCGGGTGCTCCCATGAACGGGGCCGGGCCGGACAGCGCAGAGTGTGGGAGGGCTGTCCGGCCCGGTGCAGGGGTGGGGTGGGGCGTCGGGTGGGGTGGAGCCGGGGTCAGGCCGCGTCGAACAGCGCGCGGTCCTTCAGCTCGCTCTGGCGGGTCTGCACGAGCGTCCTGAGTTCGACGTATCGGCCGTCCTCGCAGTGGACCAGCTCCTGGAGAGCCCTCCGTTCGCTGCCGAACATGAACGCGGCGGCGAGCTTCAGCGTGTCGTCCCAGGCGCCGTCAGCGCGGATCTTCTCCACGGTGGCCGCGACGGCCAGGACCACGGGGTCGGTCTCCCCGCTCGTGGGCATCTCCACCGGCAGGCTCGCCGGCCGGTCGGTGGCCGCCCCTCCCGGTGCGGCCACTGCCGGGCCGGGAGCGGCCGGGGGCTGCTCCGCGCGGGGCTGGGGCCGGGGCGGCTGGTTCCTCGGCCCCGGGGGCGCCGCGCGCCGGGCCCGTTCGGCCTGCTCCCGCAGTCTGGCCAGATGGCGCTCCACCAGCGCGCCGAGCGCGATCGGGCCGCCCTCGACCTCGTTCCAGTCCGGGCGCGGCTGGTCGTTGTAGGCGGCCATGTGCTGAGCCCGGGTGTCGGCGATCTGTCCGAGGAGACGTCCGAGGTCCTCGATCGTCGACTCGGGGCTGTAGGCCGTGGTGTAGAACGACGCCTTCGGCCAGCAGTCGACACCCTGGCGCGCCCACTCGTTGATCTGCGTCCCGACCGTTCGGGCCGGCTGTACGTCGAACCTCAGGAGCTGTCCGTCCAGCGCGGACAGCCTCGACTTGGTGACCACGGCGTGGTGCTCGCCCCCGGGCAGCAGGCTGAACGCGATGTCGAACGGCGCCTCGACACCCTGGCGCTGGTCGAGCTTCAGGCCGTAGCGCCGAGGAACGGTCCCGGCCGGCCCTCCCTCCTGCAGCACCGTCTCCGTCATGGCCCTCACCGTGACGACCACGTGCCCGGGGAAGGCCAGCAGCGCATCCAGCGCGGCACGCTCCCGAGGCCGGACGGCAGTCCAGCCCGCCGAGGTACCCGGTCGCGGCAGCTTCGCCTTCGCGGCCGCCTGATCCGCCCGGGCGGTCTCGGTGTCGACAAGTTCGAGCAGGCCGCCCGGGCCGGACCAGAACCTCGAGAAGTCGTCGACGATGACGACGTCGCAGCCCCGGGACCCGACCTCGTACAGCGCCACCATCAGGTTCTCGGGCGCGAACTCGTACAGCTCGACGACCCCGAACCGGAAGGCGTCGGCGTAGCGCAGCACGGCGCCGCCGTTGGTGTCGATGACGGCGATGCGGCCGCCGTCGCCGGCCAGGCCGACCGCGAGGTCGAGCGCGGTCCAGCTCAGGCCCGATCCGGACGGGCCGTCGATCATGATGCGTGCCGGACGGGCCTGAGGTATCGCGGCGCGCACCGGCAAACGGGTGTGCGGAACCAGGGCCCCCGCGTTGGCGGGGGCCCCGACGGCTGTTGCAGCCATGGGGGACTCTCCTATGTGGTTGTTCGCGAAGCGGGGGCGTGGGCTCGGTTGTCGGCGGTCAGGCACCAGGTCCCCGCGGTACGTGCTACTCCCTGGCCGGGTTCTCCAGGCCGGTGAGGGCACGTAGGTGCTGTTCGGCGATGCTCGACGGGTTCACCCTGAACCCGAGCTCCTCCGTTGCCTGCTGGCACCGCGAGGTCAGCTGGGCCCAGTACTCGTCTTCCTCCCACTGCACGAACTTCTCCTTGACGATGCCGGAGTTGCGCACAGCCCGGAGCGGGGGTTGCGGGATCAACTTGCCTGCGAGGAACCGGTCCCAGGCCTCCCGGGTATAGACCGCGAGGCTGGTGTCCGCCTTCGTTGCCTTCTGCTGAGCCTGCACCTTCACCTCCCCGGTGAGGTACACGGTGCGGGCACGCGAGGTCTTCTCCACACCGCGAGCGCGGCGGTCCTTGACGATGCGGGCGGACTTCGGTGGTTGGTCCTTCGGGGACGCGGGCACGTAGAGGGATCCTCTCGGGGGTCCGCGCCGGCCTTGCTTGGGCGGCGCGAGTACAGCGGTCGACATAGCCCAGTCTCCTATCCGAGTGACCGCGCGCACCCTGGTGGGTACGCCTTGCGGTGGCCGGACCGCACGTCCGGTGCGCCCACCCTGGCATAAACAACTTCCGAATTGCAAGTTGTTTACGCTAGGTTCGGATCAACGCCCCGCCCCCGGAACGACGAAAGGCCGCCACCCCAACCAGGGCAACGGCCAACACGAAGTTGCAACTCCCGCACAACGCGTGCAGCGTAACCGAAAGTCATTTCACGCCGCCAGCCCCAATCGCACCACCGACTCATCCACGCCCCAGAACCGGAGACCACCACCGTGCTCCCCACCGCCGACCAGCAGGCCCGGGCCCGCACCGCCTACACCGCGTACGGCGCCACCACCGGCAACCTCAACCACCTGGGCAAGCCCATGCCGGCCTGGGACGACCTGCCCCCCACCATCCAGCAGGCGTGGACCGCGGCCGCCGCCGCGGCGGCCGCATACACCCGCAACCCCGACCCCCAGTTCCCCGCCTCCCTCGCCGGCGGTCACGCCCTGGTCCTCGAATACGGCGACTGCGAGATCCTCGCCAGCTGCCAGTGCGGCCAGCGTCTCGGCACCAGCACCCCCGACCGCCCCCTCGACGACCACGCCACCACGTGGGAACGGCACGTCATCAACCTCTGACCACCACCACAGCAGCCACGCGGCGCCGACTCCGGCCGACGCCGCGACGAGGGGGGAACCACCATGCACACCGACCGCGCCAACGTCCTACGAACCGCGCTCACCACCCTGGCCGGACCAGGCGACCCGACCGACGACTACGGCCACGGCCTCGAGGACGCCAAAGCCGCCATACGCGAAGCCCTCACCGACCACCCCGACCCCGAACGCTCGCTGCGCACCTGGGCCGCGCGCCTTCCGGGCTGGAAGACCTACGGGCACCAGGCCGGCTACGACCACATCCAGCAGGAAGCCCGCCGCATCCTCAACGGCGACGAGGACACCCTGGCCGACTACCGTCCGCCCGCATGACCGACGACCAGCAGCCGTACCTCCCCGGCACAGGAGTCCAGCGGCTACCCGCACCGCTCGTCCGGTGCCGCCAGTGCCAGCGCCTGCTCCACCGCCCCGAATCACGCTGGGAACGTCTCGGCCCGCACTGCGCCACCGCCCCCGACCGCGTGCGAACCTACGACATCGAGCAGGAACCCCTACCGGGCACGACGCCCGGGCACCGCACGATCGAGTGAACGTCTCCATGCCGATCACTCGGGTTCGCCGGCCAGACCTACGCTGCTGGAGAGCAACTCGGAGAGAACAGGGGCTTCTCGTGCTGGTGTCGTGCATGCCCCAGGAGGCCGTCGTCCGGGCGGTGCTGGCGACGGCCGGGTTCGAAGCCCACCAGGGCCCGGACTGGCGGGGCGGCCGGCCCGTCCCGCCCCGTTCGGGATTCGTCCTGGCACCCGGGGACCGCCCCGGCAGCCTGCGCCTGTCCTACACCGACCTGGACTGCAGCGAGGCCGTCGAGGCAGGCTCCCACGACCGGATGCGCGAGGCGCTGAACCGCGCCGAGGGCCTGGCGGCCGAGCAGGTCGACACCGCGCTGGCCCGCAACGTCGCCCTGCGGATCACCGCCCACCGGCCGGTGAAGCCGGCCGACCTCGAGCTCCTGGCCGCGGCCCGCACCGGCCACCTCGTTCAGCACGGCACCCGCTGGCGCGGCACCGACCCCGACTACACCACGGCGCTGAACTGCCGGCTGGTACCGGACCTGATCCTCACCGGCTGGATCGAGCGCGGGCCGGACGGCCTCGCCGTCCTGACGGACACCGGAGCGTTCGCGCTGAACGGAGCCGACAGCGGCCTTGTCTGAGCCCGGCCCGGCAGATCCGCGCCCCCGTCACCGGCTGCGGAACGGGTCCGGACGATCCCCGCTGAGGATGCCGTGGACGATCACCGCGACCTCCCTGGCGCCGGCCTCGGTGGCCGGGGCGTAGAGGGAGAACACCCGGCTCTCCCGCTGGTTCACCATCACGTCCCACCCGCCGTTGAGGTAGATGCCGACCGCCAAGCCGGTACGGCCGTCCCAGCCCCAGGCCGGCCCGCCCGGCAGCGGCTCCACCGCCGCCCCGGTACGGCCGGCCGACGGGGCCAGGGTCAGCCCGGCCTCGGTGAACGCCGCGGCGAGTACCTTCGTGAGCTGCTGCAGCTCGGCCAGCGACCGGTCGGGCCCGCGGTGGCGGTACCTGGTGCAGGTGGCCTCCGTGGCAGCCGTGATCAGCGAACCGAGGTCCGCGCTGGCACGCTCGTGGCCGTGCCTGGCCGCGGCCTCGTACAGGTCGTCCAGCAGCGCGGCGGCCTCGGCATGGACGGTCGGTCCGAACAGTCCGGCCAGCCGCTCGTAGGCGCGGGCGACGGCCGCGGTGGACTCCGGCGACGGGGTGGTGCTCATGGCCTTGTGCTCCTTGCTCGTTATCGGGCAGCGGTCAGCGGTACAGGTCGGGGTCGAACCCGGCGGAGCTTTTCATCAGCCAGGTGGCGACTCCGAAGATGAGGTCGTGGCCGGCGCGGGCGCCCGGCTGGAACCACTGGTCCGCCACCGCCTTCCACCCGCCCGCCCGGTCGGCATGCCGACCGAACAGGGCGGAGAGGGTCTCGGCGACCTCGGTGTAGGACTCCGGGTGCCGCACCCAGCCCTCCAGGATGTCGGCGATGCCCTCGGCCGCCGCCTCGTCGTAGCGCTTCGGCTTCTCGCTCAGCTCCTCGCCGATCCCCCACGCCAGGGAGAGCAGCCGCTCGGACTCCCAACTGCCCTCACGGCCGGACGTCAGCGGGTGCGGCCCGCCGAACACGAGCCGGGGAAGGCGCTGCTCCGCCAGGTACAGCGCGACCAGGGTGGACGCGACCGCCTTGCGGCCGGCCTGCTGCCACAGCGCGGCCAGGCGCTCGGCGGAGTCGTCACCCTCGATCTCGTGGTTGACCGGGCGCACCGGGCCCCGCTCGGCCACGATCCGCGCGTACGGCCACGGCTCCTCCAGTCCCTCCCGCTTGAAGCCGTACGAGGCCTTGTAGAGGCCGTTCCCGGCGGTGAGCCAGCCCTGCCACCGGGCGTCGACCAGCCGGTACGGCCAGCCGCCGGCCAGCTCCTCCTGGACGTCGGACCAAGCGGTCAGGTTGGGCTGCGGGTCCAGGTCGACCGCGGCCGGGCGGCGGCCGCGCCCGGCCGCATCCACGTCCAGCTCTGAGACGGCGATGGTCTTGCCCTCGCCGCCCGCGACGACCGGCACCATGCTCACGTTCCTGCGGCCGGTCCGCTCCGGCGGCGGAAGAAGTGCGGCAAGTCGCGGGTCGATGCCCCGGGTCCGGACGCCGGCCTCCGCCAGCACCACCACGCGCCGGCCGAGTTCGGCAGCATCAAGCTCTTCGAGTGCGGAGGCGTACTCACCGAGCTTCGGCCACCGCTCGGCGACCGCGTGCAGGGCCGTGCGGCGCAGATCATCCGCGGTGTCCGCCAGTGCGAACTTGCTGGTCCAGTCCCGCAGTGCCTGCACCGTGGCAACCACCTGCACGAAACCCGGCTCATCCGCGGTCTCGCTGTGCAGCGGCATCACGGTCGCCGCGGCCGGGTACTCGTCCCCGGCCAGGCCGGTCAGGGTGGCCCAGGCATCGGCGACCAGCTGCGCGCACTCGCGACGCTGCTCGGCGGTGTCACCCGGCGCGGTCACCGCGAGCTGCACGAACAGCGTGCGCAGCGACCACGCTGCGGCGCCGGAGGGAGGGGTGGCCCGCAGCAGCGCGGTGTACGGGGTGGGGGAGCCGGCTTGCTGCGCTGCGCGGGCGCGGCGGGCGGCGGCACTCTGGTTCTTCTTGGTCACGGTGCTCTCGCATCTGGCAGGCCTGCCCACGCGCTCCCTGCCCGATGGGCACGGTGAAGCGGCACGGGCGTCGGTGTGACCCCTTGGTCGTACGGCGCCCTTCCCGGCGTGGGCGGGGTGGGCAGCGACGAGCGGCAGTGCGTGTCCGGCCGCTGGGGGTCACTGTAGTGGACCGGGCCCCGCCCGGGGGCCCGGTCCGTGCGGTTCACCTACCGGGCGCGGAGCCGCTCCCCGGGCGGCAGGTGAACCGCACGGGGCTGGCGGCGCCCGTGGTCAGCCCTTCTGGCACAGGACGCGGGCGAGCGCCGGGCCAGCGTGCCGGTTGACCAGCTCGACCAACGTCTCCACCGCGAGGGTGGCGTCCACCGCGAGCTGCGGTCCGGACAGTGCCGTCGGGACGTGGAGATCCTCCTTCGGGAGGGTGAGCCGCACCGTGGTGCTGGTCAGCACCGCGACCTTGCCCTGGACGACCTCGGGCGTCTCCCGGCTCGGGAACTCGTCGTCGCTGTACGAGAAGCGCTCGCGCTGCCAGTCCTGCCAGTCGTACGGCCACTGGTCCGCGCCCGTGAGACGTCGGTAGGACAGCGGCACCCGCACCTCGACCACCATCGCTCCCTCGTAGTCGTCCCGATACACCCGCACAGAGGAGAGGTCGGGGCGGGTCTGGACGAACCCGGGGTACATCACCGGGCCGGTGGCGATGTGCCATGCCTCGCTGGCGAACCGCGTCGGGATGAGGTCGTCCGGGCCGTGCCAGTAGTTGAAGGCGTCGGCCTTCATGTGGACGTAGTCGGCGTAGCGGGAGCCGCCGGCCTGGTTGGCGTAGTCGCGGTCGTAGCTGTAGTCGATGCGGGCGAGGGTGGTGGGGGACCAGGCGGGCATGCGGGTACCTCCGGTGGCGAGGGTGGTGGCCGGAGCCTCGGTGGGTTCGACGGCGGGGGCGGAGCCGGCGGCCTGTTCGGCGCGCAGCAGCTCGGTGTACGGGATCTCGGGGTTCTCCTGCTGCGCGGCTCGGGCGCGCTTGGCGGCCGTGGGCCGGTTCTGCTTCGGTGACACGGGGCTTCGATCCTGGCGGGTCTCCCACGCACCCCGCCGGAGAAGGCCAGCACGGTGTCCATCAGCACGGGAACCCGAAAGTCCCTTGGTCGAACGGCGCCCGGCAGCCCCCGGCGTGGGCGGGGATCGGGCAGCGACGAGCGGCAGTGCGTGTCCAGCCAAGGGCAGACTACAACGCCGGCGCCGCTGCCCGTGGGAGGGCGGTCCAGCCAGGTTCGCCGGACCGTCGGTACGTCCTCGGGGGCGAGGACACTACGGGATGACGCCAGCTCTCTACGCGCCCGTGCCGGCCGGCCGCAGGTCGCGCGGCTGCCTCCGCCTGCCGGCAGCGCTCGCCCGCCGCGCGTCCAGCATCCGGCCGGGCCCGGTCCGCCGCACCGGGATGACCAGCACCTGCTCCTCCCGACCCCCGGCCGGTCCGGGCAGAGCGAGAGGCGCGGACGGCTCCCAGCCCCGGCCGGCGAGCACCTTCACCGCCCAGTCCCGCGCGTTGCTCGGCGCGAGGCCCCGCAGCGGCGGCCGCAGCACCTCCGCCTCGGCGCCGACGCCGTCGATCTCCAGGTACCAGCCGCGCTCATCGGGCCGCCCGCCGCGGCGGTGGCGCAGCACCATCACGTGCAGACGCGCCGGTCCGGCGCCGGGCGGCGCCCAGTCGGGCGCCACAGTCAGGTCCACGACAGGCTCGCACAACCGCGCCAGGCGTTTGGCCTCCTCGCGCATCCGCTCCCGCTTCACGGCTGCGGCGGCAGCGGCTTGGGCGGCGTAGCGGTCGGCGGCCGCGCGGGCGGGACCCACGTCCTCGGGAAGCAGCACGGTGGCAGTGATGTCCGCCAGGGCGGCGGTGCAGCCGGCCGGGCACCACCAGTGCGCGACGCGACCGGCTGGCAGATCCTCACGCTCGGCCGGCATGGCGCGCACCTCCTCGCTCCCGCACACCGCGCACCGGTAGGGGACACCGGGCCGGTACGGGCCGTAGACGGTGGCCAGCAGCTCCAGCGTCCGGCCGGGCCTTGCCTCCAGGACGTCAGCCGGGGTGAACAACGTGGTGGACCGCCAGCAGGCCGGCAGCGCGGACCGGGCATCAGGCATCGGGCACCGCGACCGGGTTGGGCCCGAGGTAGCCGATCCGCGCGTCCACCCGGGCCATGGCCTCTCGACGGCGCGCCGTGTGCGGCTGCTCGGTGGCGCGGCCGGTGCGGGTGCGGCAGTGCTCGCCCTCCCCGGCCCCGCAGACGGGTGTCTCGCACTCCACCAGCAGGATCTCCACCTCGACGGCCGCGGCGCGCTCGCGCTCCCGGCGCTCGGTGGCCGCGCGCGATTCCCACCGCCCGACACTGGCCATCGCCTCGGGGTAGGTGGTCGTCGGGCGGGGGTTGGCCTTGAAGAAGCGCGAGTTCTGCTCAGCGGCGGTCGCCAGGTGCAGCAGCTGCGCGAGGCTGGGGACGATCGCCGGCCCGCCGTAGCTGGGGCGGTCGGTACCGCGCGCGGCCGCGCCCCACGCGCCGCCGTCGTTGGCGAACGTCGTGGCGAGAGGGACCTCCCCCTCGGTGATGAGCGCCGCACGAGCGAACAGGGCGGCCTGCTGGCGGGCGTCCGCGGCGAGCCGGCTCACCGCGCCGATCTGCTCGTACAGCTCCACCGGGCTGTCCGGGACCTCCAGCGCCCTGGCCAACTGGTCCAGGAGGACAGCGACGCCGGAGAGGTGCTCGGCGCTCTCCTGGAGGGTGATGTAGCGGCCGGCGCGCAGGTGCGCGGTGTCAGCCGGGTCGGTGCTGCTCTGCACCGCCGCGGCGGTGGTGGGGTCAGCGGACATCGGCGCACAGCTCCTCGGTCAGCTCGGCCTGGCGGGCGCGGGGGAAGCCGGACATACCGGCAGCGACACAGAACAGGTAGCGCACCAGGCCGTCCAGCTCCGCGCCGGTCAGATCGTCGCTCAGGATCCGCTCGGCGCCGGGACGGCCGTGGGCGATGGCCGCGGACAGCAGCAGGTGCAGCGTGGTCAACGCCGGGGCCTGCGTCATCATCGGGGGCGGCTGCTGGCGGTAGTAGCGGACGGCCGCCTCCATGCCGGTGCCGTAGTAGCCGGTGGAGAGCACGTACTCGGCCAGGAGGTGAGCGGCCTCACGGCCGGCGGCCGGCCCGCGCTCGACCAGGACCTGGAAGAGGTCGTGGGCGTGCTCGGTGATCTCGTCCTCGACAGTGCCGGCCAGCGCGGACTGCACGAGCATCGGCAGCGGGATCCCCGCGGCCAACTGCTCGCCGGTCAGGTACACCATGCCCTCGGCGGTGAAGGGGTTCGCGGGGGGCTCGGTGGCCTCCGGCAGGTCATCCTCCGCGTCCTGCTGCGGGCCGTCCTCGGTGGGCGGGGCGGCCGCGGCCGCGAACTCTCCGGGGGCGGCGCCGAGCGCGGCCCACAGGTCGAGAGCGTCCTCCACCACGTCGCGCACCTCGGTGGGACTCAGCTCCTCCAGCACGGAGAGCATCGGCGCGGCCGGAGCCGGGCCGTCCAGGCCCTCGTCGAGCATCCGGCGGGCGACTTTCCACACCCGCACCGAGGCGGGAGACATCAGGCCGGGCGAGGGCAGCAGGCTGAACGGCAACCCGGCCAGGTTGGCCACCACGAGCCGGTCGCCGGCCACCAGCGCGGGGATGGCGGAGTCCTGGCACGGCCGGCACCCGGCGCGGGCGGCGCCGACCAGCGCGGCCGCCGGGGCGAGACTCACCTGACGGGTGACCCCGTACAGGCGGGAGTCCATCACGCCGAAGTCGGGCGCCGGGTGCTGGTGCCGGGAGCCGCTGGCGGCGGCGGTGTACGGGGCTCCGGTGGCCCGCTGCTTCGCGCGGGCGGTCTTCTTCTGGGAGCGGTTCTTCTTGGGCACGTGATGCCTCTCGGCGCGGTGCTCGGTCCCGCGACCCGGACCCGCGCGCAGCATCAGCGCAAGGCAGTGGGTGGACCTGACGAACGTTCAACATCGCGCGGTGCGGGAGCTCGTTCGGCTCCTACCACCTTGACCGCTGTGCCGCCCGTCGCGGGCAGGTCGGCGGGACTCGGGCTCGGCGCGCTAGCCCATACCTCAACAGGTACAGGGCAACGATAGCGAGCCGCGACGACGAGACGCAACGAGCCACCACGTGCGGGCCGGGCCCGTGGTGCCCGACAGGTACCGGTCGGGCACAGGAAGGCGCTCGGTCATCCGATTCGGTGGTTGCCCGACATCCTGTCATCACGCGCCCCTACGGTGGTCCCTGACCGCCGGCAGCCCCCGGCCCCGCCTCGGAAGGACAGCGCGACGTGAGCAGCAGCACCGGATCGAGCTTCGAGCCCACCTCCGTGGAACAGGTTCACGACATGTGGCTGGGCATCCTGGAGTTCCTCGGGACCAACGCGACCAACTCGTGGTCGTTCATGATGGACCGGGGCATCGGCTTCGTGATGCCGCCGCAGGTGCGGTCCCTGCCGACCTCTCACGCGCGCGCGAGCGCGCTGGCACAGGCCGAGTTCGCCCGGCTGGCCGGTGCCCAGCTGTTCCACCTCGACGCCTCCGCCGGGCGGGCCGCCGACCAGGCCACCCTGCGGGCCCAGAACCTGGTAGAGCTGGCACCGTCCCCCTCGGGCCTGATCGTCTGGGAGGAGGCGCCCTACACGGTGGCGGGCGGCATCCCGATCCGGGCCGTCTCCTGGGGCATCGCCTACGACGGCGGCACCTGGATGTCCTGGTGGAGCGACAACGCCGCGACCGTGCGGGCCGGCCTGTCGGCGCCGGAGAGCCTGGGGCTCTTCGGCCGCCTGATGTTCCACGAGGAGGCGCACCTGCCGCCCAAGGGCTGGCCCGCGCAGGCCGAGACCCCTGGAGACCGCTCCTACCCCGCGTACCGTTCGCTGCTGAGCGCCTGGACGGCCATCGACTCGGGCACCATCGAGGAGGCGGAGGCGAGCGAAGCGATCCCGGCCGTCCGCAAGAGCGGCAAGCGGCTCGGGATCACGGTGCCGGCGGTGCGGCGCCTGCGGGCCGCCACCGCGGCGTCGGCGGCGGTCACCACGCCGGACGTCATCATCCGCCGGGTGCTGGCCGGCACGCAGATCACCGGACGCCCCTACCCCGGCACGCTCCCGGACGAACTGGCGCCCTGGCACTGCTACACCGCCGACGGCGGCCACAGCCTGCTCGTCATGCTCGACCCGATGAACCGCGGTGAGCGCGTCACAGCGGGCCACGAAGCGACGACGCTGTCAGGCGTGTTCGTCCCCGCACCCGTGAAGGCCGTTCTGCGGGCCGGCTGGCGGATCCAGGACGGCTACGTCCACACCCCCCTGCGCTACGACAGCACCCTCGGCCTGCTCACCAACCCCGAAGACGATGAGTTCGACCTGATCTGATCACCGCGGCAGGGGCCCGGCGCGGCCCACGGGAGCCCGCGAGGTCGACTGTCCCGGGACGGGTGCTCGGCCGTCGACCTCGGGGGCACCGGGGCTCAGCCGGCCTCGCGCCCTTCCTCGGTCAACCGGTCGGTCACGACCTGGGCGATCGTGTCGAGCGCCGCGCGCAGCTGCAGGTGCTCGGCACCGTCCACCGCCATGGTCGTGTTTACGAGCGGGCTGGAGCTGGCCAGGGTGCTGAACCCGGCGTCCGGCCGCCCGTATGGGACCTGGCCGACGGTGACGGCCACCGAGTGCCCGACCGGCAGGGTCAACGTCACGGTGGCTCCGTAGGCGACCGCCTGTTCCCCGACCCGGTCGGCATCCTCCTGTTCGGCCTGGGCGGCGAGCTGGGCTCGGCCGTGCAGATCGGCCCGGGCGGTGTGCGCGTCCACGAGCGCTTCGCGCAGGTGGTCGACCAAGTCCCTGGTCGTCTCCGCGATCAGCTCGGCCGGTTCGGCCGGATCGATTCCGGTGGCCAGCCGTCCGAGGGCGATGCGCAGGTGCCACGCCGCTGCGGCGAGCGGTTCCGGCTCGGCGGTGAGCACCGCCGGCCCCACCACCCGGTCGGCGACCTCGGCCAGGGCCCGGACGTCGTCCGCGTTCAGCGACGCGTAGCTGGGGCGGGGCGGCGGCCCGTAGGTGGCGCCCTCGTGGTCGATACCCCGGGCGCGCAGGTCGTCGCGGACCCGCTGGTAGTCGGTGCCCAGGCCGGCGGCGGCCGCGAGCACCCCGAGGTCGCGTTCACCGGACCACCAGGCGGCCGCCAGCATGTCGCCCCGCTGCTCGACATCGAGCCCGGCCCCGGCAGTCCGCTCCGTGAGCGCGACCAGGCAGGCCTGCCGCGCGACCGCGGAGCCGGTACCGACGGTGGAAGTGGTCACGTTCTCCAGCGTAGGCCTGCCAGGCTGCCGGGTGAGCCGGTTCCACAGCTCCCCACCAACCCGGCGGGCCCAGGTAGCCAGCCAGTCGGCCGCCGGCGGAACCGACCGGTCCAGGGCGTAGCGGGCCAACCACTCCAGAAACTGCAGGTGCGAATCGTCGTCCATCGCTACCGCCTTCCACGCTCGGTTCCCCCGGCGGCGCGGTAGCGCTGCGGGAAGCCCGGCCTGTGGCGAAGGCGGTTGCCGTACTCGGAACGGGGTCGAAAGACCTGGCAGTCCGTTCCGTGGCTGCTCGATGATCAGCCTGCCCGACAGCCCGATGACGGTTCAACCGGCGTACGGGGCACTACCCGGCGCGCGGATACCTCCTATGCGCCTCCCCCGGACTGCGGCCCCGTCGGGAGCAGGGTGTTGGATGCCGTCATGCCCACCCCTGAAACCGCCGCGATAGGCGCAACCGGCCGCGTTCTGGCCGCGCTGCTCAAGCCCGCCCAGCCGCTCGGCCATGCCCCCGTCGGCAGCCGTCTCGAACGCCGTCACGCCTACCTGCGTCACGCCCAGGCCGCCGCTCAGTACGTTCTCGCGTCCGGCTGGCAGGAGGAGGCCGTCCGGCACGGCACCATCGTGGCCATGCTGACCACCCGGCCGGTGATTCACGAGAGCCTTGCCGCCTCGGCCGCCATGCTCGCCTCCCTGACCGAGCTCCGTATGGTCGCCACCCCCGAGGTCCTGGGCCGCGCCGAGACCCTCGCCGAAAGCGCGCGCACCGCTCAGCAGGACATCGACGCCTACCGCCGCGCGTCCGCCGAGTTCCTGACCCTGGTGCGCGCCGAACTCGGCTACGCCGTTCGCTGGTGGCAGCTCCACCGTCGGCTGGGAGCGTGGTGGCGGGCCCGGCCCGACCGGCGCGCCGCCCGCGCTCTCCAGCGCGAGGCCCGCGCCGAGATCACCTGAGCGCACCGTTCGACCGGCCGAGCAGCGGGCCGCCTTCCGGCGCCCGCGAAGTGGTGCGCGTTCTGTCGAACCGGCCCGCCGGGCCCGGCCCGGGCGGCATAGTGCAGCGGTGACCACGATTCCGGACCAGCTGAACCCGCCCGCTCGTCGCCGTCGTAACGCCCGGCTGCTCCTCGCTTTGGCCGAGCTGGTCGGCGCGTGCGCCGAAGCGGCCGCCGAGGTCTACCGAACCATCGCCGCCGCGCCGCCGACCCAGCAGGCCCTGAAGGTCAGCCCGCTGGCGTGCGTGCAGGTCAGCTACACCGCCGCGCCGCTGCTGGAGGCGGCCCGCCAAGAGGACGACGTCCGGTGGCCGAACGCCGTCGCGCGCGAGCGCGCCCAGTCCCTGCACGCGCACGCCGCACGCTGCGCCGTGGCCCGGGCGACGGATTTCCTTGAGGGGCCGGCGGTGCTCGGCGTGCCGGTGCCGACCGCGGAGCAGGGCGCCGCCATGGCGCTGGCGGAAGCCGGCAGCGAGGTCGCGGCCCTGTGGCGGGACGACCCGGAGCAGGCCGTGGCCAGGGTCCGCGAGCTGGCGGCCGGCGGCGAACTGGTCCCGGACGAGATTCTGGACGCGGCGACGGAGGACGCCGTGACGATCGGCCTGTTGGCGCTGCAGGGGGTGCGCGGCGCCGCCGAGCCGAGCATCGCGGCCGAACGCTGCTTGGGGGCCGTGCCCTACTTCGCGCTCGCGGTGACGCTGGCCGGCGTCGACCTGGACTGAGCCGGCCCGGGACGGGACCGGGGCCCGGTCAGCCGCGAAGGCCCCGCCAGACCGGCTGGCGGAGATGACCGGCCGGGGTGATCTCCAGGAACTCGACCTCGGCCTGCAGTACCGGCTGGACGAACCGGACCTCGGTGCCGCGCGGCAGTGCGAGTCCGGCGCGGCTGACGCTGAACGGTGAGACCGGCTGGTCGAGGCGGCGCAGCGTGGCGGCCAGGGCGCGCCGTTCGGGGCCGGTGAGGCCGCTGCCGACGGATCCGGCGTAGAGGAGGCGTCCGGGTTCCCCGGTGGGCGCGCCGACCAGGACGGCCCGCACCGTGGCACCGCCGGGACCGCCCGGCAGCCACCCGCCGATCACGACGTCCGCGGTGCGCAGATGCTTCAACTTGAC
>NZ_CP108486.1 GCF_036226505.1 Kitasatospora sp. NBC_01246
GAGGTCAGCGACGAGCGGCTCGACCGGGCGCGTCAGCGGGCCGCTGCGGCCTGGTGCGAGGCGAACGCCGGCCGGATCGAAGCGGCCGCCCAGGGTCTCGCCGCTGTTCTGGCCGAGGCGTGGCCACAGCTGGAGGACGACGTGCTCGCGGTGCTCGCCGTCAAGGGGCTGCACGACACCTTGGCGGCGGAGAGTCCGCCGGTCACCGTGCTGGCCGACCACCTGCAGCGCATCGGGTGGCGGCTCATGCCGAGTGGCGCATCGGAGCCCCTCGCCCCGACCGGGCCCCGCGCCGCCGAGGCCACCGCCGCCTGCTCCGTGCTTCTCGACCTGCTCGGTGAACTGATGACCGTTCGCGTGGCGGTCCGTACGGCTGCCGACGTCGAGCCGCCGAAGCCGGTGGCGGCTCCGCTCAATGCCGACGGGACGGCGCGCTAGGCTGCTGCCTGCTGGACACGCACCGCCGATCGTCGCTGCCCTACCGGCCCACGCCTGGTCAGGGCGCCGTTCGACCAAGGTCTTCCGAGGCCCGTGGCGATTCCACCGCGTCCTCAGCCGGCGGGAGAGCGTGGGAGACCCGCCAGGATGCGAGAGCACCGTGCCCAAGCGCCAGTCCACCGCCGCCCAGCACGCCCGGCGGGCCCAGAAGCACGACCCCGCCACCCCCTACACCGCGCTGCTGCGAGCGGCCCGCCGCCGGATTGACCGGCCCGGCCGACCGGACGCCGCCCTGCTGGTCTTCGCCGGCGGGTCGCGGGTGGAGCTCACCAGCTGGAACGCGTGGTCCGCCGACCTCGCCTGGAACGACAACCCCCGCGTCAACCTGCGCGGCCGGGTCGCCCGTTCCGTCCGGATGCCCCCATTCCCGACCGGCTTTCTGGTGCGGGCCGAACTCCCCGGGGTGCTTCCCCCGTTCGTGGTCACCAGGGCGGTCGTCTGCATGGAGCGGACCCCGCTCGCCGACGGCGCCACCGAGCTGAGTGTCGTGTGGCCGTTGAGGCGGCAGGACCCGTACAACCCGCCTGCGGCCGGCACTCTGCTCTGCCCGTCCTGCCACAGCAGTCCTGCCGACGCCGGGCGCCCGTGCGACCTGTGCGTCAGGGAGCACGGCCGGGCCGCCGAGGCCCGGAAGTGGGAGGTGGACGCCGCCTGGACGGCGCTCTGAGCGCCCGACCCCTGGAACGCAGAACGCCCCGCGCTGCTCGCGGGGCGTTCTGCGTTCACCGAATCAGGCCCGGGCGCCGGTCTTCGCGCGTGCGGCGGCCTCGGCCTTGGCGGCCGCCGCTGCGGCGGCCAGGCGGTTGGCCTCGGCCTGCGCCGGGTGGTACGCCTGGTCCTCCAGCCACTCCGTGTCCCCGACGTCCAGCCAGTCCGACAGTTCCTGTCCGGTCGGCTCGGGACCGTCCCCCCAACTCCGGTGCTTCTCCGTGCAGGACGGCGCGGCCAGGCGCGGGGCCAGAGTGTGCAGGCGCGTGATCCAGTCGACCTCGCCGAGCGTGCCGGTCTTGGTGGGGTCGCCCGCGTAGGTCCGCACCCACCCGAGGTACAGGGCCGTCAGCACCTCCAGCACCCGCTTGTGCCGGTACCAGCAGCGGGGGATCTCCCGGGTCATTTCGTGGGTCTCGACCAGCCAGTCCACCCATACCGCGAGCTCCACCAGGCGCTGCTGGCGCTCGGTCGGGTCCATCGCCGACCACACCCAGCGGCGCGGTGCGTTGGCCGGTGCGGCGGGCTCCGCCTCGGCGGCCTGCGGGGGGACGGTGGTTGCCTCGGTCACTGGTGCTCTCCTACGGGGTGGTCTTCGTGAGGGTGACCGGCGCGGCGAGCGGCAGGGCCTGCGCGGGCAGGGCCGCGAGCGCCGGGTCGAGCGGTCGGGCCAGCCAGGCCATCACGTCGGGGTCGCGCCAGGTCAGACGCATGTTGACCCGGATCGGCGGCCGGTTGAAGTACAACGCGATCGCGGTGTGGTCGGGGATCTCGCGCAGCTGGTGCACGGGCAGCAGGTCGGACTCCACAAAGCTGGTCGAGGTGGAGTCCCGGCCGTCCGAGCTGGTGGTGCTGGTCCGCTCGACCAGCTCCTTGCCGAACAGATACGAGAAGTAGCGCAAAGTCTCGTCATCGGCCAGACCCGGCAGCAGCATCCGCAGCGTGCTCGCCGAGATGACGGTCCGCGCGCCCTCGCGGCCCATCCGCTCGACCAGCTGGGAGTAGGAGTGCCAGATGGTGAAGCAGGCGATGCCCATTCCGCGGCCGGTGGTCAGCGTGTTCGGCAGCTTCGGGTACCGCAGCATGTTGCCCGCTTCGTCGATGAAGAGGCCGAGGGTGCGGTCGGGGTGGCGGCCGGCCTTCTCGTACTTCGCTTCCGCTTCGTGGATCACCGAGGCGATCAGCGAGGTGAACAGCGGCGCGAACCGGTCCGCGTTCGACGGCGAGGCGATCAGCACCAACGTGCCGTTGCTCGCCAGGAGCTGCTCGGCGGTGAAATCCGTCCTCTCCGCCACGGCCCGGATGCCCGTGTTGCGGTAGACGGCGGCCAGCACGTTGAGGGTGAACTGCACAGAGCCGGCGCCGTCTTCGTGCAGCTTGAGCCAGGGCTGCGCGTAGTCCAGCGCGGCCTCGGGATAGGGCTTCTCCAGGATGCTCCGCACGTGCTCGACGGCGTCCGAGCCCAGGGCGAGCCAGCGCCGGAAGTCGCCGATGCCGCCCTTGGAGACCTTCGAAGCCAGCAGTACGCCGGCGACGATGGCACGGGCCTGGATCAGCCACGGTTCGGCCCGCGGGTCGTACGTTTTCTGGGCCGCATCCGCCATCCACTCGGCCATCAGCTCGGCACGGTCCGCGTCCACCGCGTAGTCCACCGGCGACCAGTGGGCCGGAATCCACGGCCCGTCGGGCAGGCCGGCGGGCGCGATCGCCCACACCGGACCGAGGTGGCGGCGCGCGTTGTAGATCTCCTCCAGGTCCGCCACCTTGGTCCCGGTCACGATCGCCGGCCCCTGCCACTCGGCGGCGTTCGGGGCCAGCAGACCGGTGGTCTTGGAGCTTCCGGGCGGCCCGAACGCGACGCCGGAGGCGCTGCGCTCGATCACACCGACCACCTTGCCGGTGGCCTGGCCGCGTCCGGCCGTGATCCGGTCCGGGCGCTCCGCCGGGGCCTCGGCCAGGGTCATCTCCTTCTCCACGGCCGTCCCGCCCCACCGGGCGCCGCCCGTCGGAACCCGGCGACGGCGGCCGCCGCGGCGGATCAGGGCCACGGCGGCCATCAGCAGGAGCACGGCCAGGAGGCCGAGCATCAGCCAGAACAGCCAGGTGGGCGGGGCCGGGGAGTAGACCGCCCCGGGGCCCTTGACCACCGACATCAGCACCGTCTCCGGCACGCTGGCCGTCATCCTCGGCAGGCCGCCGCCGGACAGCAGCCCGGCGAGGGCCCCGGCGGCAAGCACTGCGGCACTGCCCGAGACCACCACGCCGGCGCCCAGCGCCCACAGCAGGGTGCTGTCGTCCATCCGGCTGTCCGCCACGTCAGATCACCATCTTCTCGTCCGTCTCGAACAGCGTCTTCTCGATGTGGCTGAGCATCAGCTGCACCGCGTGGCTGCCGCCGCCGCGGCCGACCTTCCAGAGGGCGCGGCCACGTTGGCCGGCGCCCCAGCTTCCGATCAGGTCGCACTCGGCGTCGGTGAGGCCGATCGCCTCGCGGGTCATCCGCAGCGGCTTGGTGTCCTGCGCGAGCTGAATGCGGGTCTCGCAGCTGGCGATCAGATCCTTGGCGATGGCGACCGCCTCGGAGCCCGCCGCGCCCACCGCCTCGAAGTCGCTCAGGCGGTGGGTGGCCAGGAGCTGGATCGTGCCTGTCGCCCGGCTCAGCCGCAGGTCAGCGTCGATCTTGCGGACCATCGCCGCCCCGCCTGAGCGCATCTGGCGCCACAGTTCGTCCCGGACGACGATCCACGGCCGGCCCGGCCGGTCGATCGCCGACTGCGCCCAGGAGGACACGCAGGTCAGCACCATGGCGACCGTCTCGTCCCCGTACTGCTCCAGGGCGGAGATGTCGACGCTCTGGATCGGCGCCTCCCAGTCCAGGCTGATGCTGGTCCTCTGGTCGAACAAACCGCCCAGGTGGCCGGTGACCATGCCGCCGAGCGCGGAGCGGATGCTGGCCATCTGCTCGCGCGCGGTCTGCACGTCGCCCCCGCGCACCCGCAGTTCCTTGGCCATGGCCTCGGTCGGGTCCTTGAGGACCCCGTAGACCAGCGGAAGGGTGGGGGTGTCCAGCCGGCTCTCCCCGGTACCGGCCAGCTCGCCGGTCACCTCCCGCACCGCGACGTCCAGGCACTCCTCCTCCTGCGGCAGCAAGTTCCGCTTGAGCTGCAGTTCCAGCAGGGCCTTGACCAGAGTCAGGCGGCGGCGGTGGATCTCGGTGAGCCGGGCCTGCAGCTCGGCCCGGCCCTTGATGAGGTGCAGGTCCTGGCCGAGCGGCCCGGCGTCCAGCGGATTGAGCCGGCCCCGAAGGCCGGGGCCGAGCCGCACCGGCTCGACCCCGAGGTGCTCGCAGAGCCGCCTGTACTCGCCTTTGACGTCGCCGGCGATCAGCGTGCGCTGGCCGAGGGCCATCAACCGGAAGCACAGGGCCTTGATGTGCGCGGACTTCCCGCTGCCCGGAATTCCTGTGATCATCACATTAGGGTTGGTCGCCAACCCTTCGAGGACCCAAGCCGCCGGGTGAGCCGAAAACGCTTGCATCGTCAGCGTGTTCCAGCCGATGTACGGCCCGACCGGCGGCAGGCTCGCGGCGTGCAGGAACGGGTAGATTCCGCTCGCGCGGCCGGTGTCCGCGCGGAAGACCTCGGCGCGGGCGTGGCTGGCCGCGCGGCCCGCGTAGGGCTGGTGCCAGCCCTTGCGCGGGGCGATCCGCATCGCCGCGTCCGGATCTTCCAGCAGTCGGGCGCGCCGCAGCTCGCGCGGGGTGAGCGCACGCTGCCGGGGCACCTGGTCGCCGGGCCCGAGCAGGTCGGCCAGGGAGGCCGCTTCGAGTGAGGTGTCGCCGCCATCGCGGCGACGCAGGAACGGGAAGCTCACAGCGCGGTCCTCCGGGGCGGCAGGCCCATGCCGAGCGGGAGCGCGGCGGCAGCGAAAGCCTCATCCATGGCGCCCCAGCAGCGCCGCAGTTCGAGCCCGGCGTCGGAGGCGTCGGCCTGGAGCTCGGCGCACGCCGTCTCCAGCTCGTCCAAGTTGGTCACGGTGACCGCGATCAGGGCGACCATCCGAACGACGCCCTGGCCGGAGGCGCGGGCGATGTCCTGGTCACGGGCGATGGCGTCCTCGCGGCGCTCGTCCTCAGACTCGGCCCTGCCGGTCTTCTTGCGCAGGATGCCGGCGGCCTGGCGCTTGGACCGCTCCCGGCTCAGTTCCCGGCGCGCCTTGGACGGGCCGACCGGCTCGTACACCAGCGACATCGAGCGCCTGGCGTTGGAACGCGGCCGCAGCAAAGGCTGCAAGAAGGTGGCGAACACCTCGGACTGTGGGAATCCCCTGACCTGGTAGGTGACGGTCCACGCGCCGTCGTGCTGGTACAGGCCCCAGGTGGTCTCGGCGGCGGCCGGGCCGGCGAGCGCCGGGTCGAGGCCCGGCGCGGTGCCGGTCCAGCTCTCCAGGCCCGCCGCGGAGGTGCGGGCCGCGAGCATCTGCTGGGAGTGCGGGTCGAAGGCCGTGCGGATCACGGCTGCGACCCGGCGCGGGTCGAGCACCTCCACCACCTGCAGCCCGGCGGAGCTCAGCGTGCCGGTCATCGCGTTGAACTCCCGCACGAGGACGGCGGCCGCGCCGATCTGGCCGCCGCCGGCCCCGCGCACGGCAAGCCGTGCGCGGGTCGAGGAGAGCGTCACCGACAGGTACGTCTCGCGGATGGTGGCGGCGGGCCCGGCGGACTCCATCAGCTCGCCCAGCGCCTGGACGGCCGCCGGGGGCGCGTCCGGGCTGATGTGCCGGCTGGTCCAGGACCGCAGGGCCTCCCCGTCGTCCGGCAGAGAGCGCTGGTGGACCTGCAGGCGGACGATCGCCCCGTCTTCCTTGCACTGGGAGCGCAGGAAGGTGGCCCACTGCCGGACCCTGTTGTTCTGCCGGTCGGTGTCGATCAGCGCGAGGCCGGGGAACGTCACCCTGGCGACCAGGGTGTACGTGTTGTCGATCGGGTTGTGGACGATGCCGAGCTTGCCGCCCTGGCCGTCGGATGCGGTGAGGATACGCAGGCGCGCCAGCACGCCGGGCAGGTCCATCGGCTGGTTGCCTTCCTTGTCGGCGGGGGCGAAAACCCCCGAGTAGAACAAATTCCGCTTGGTGGCTACGGCGATCTGGTGCCGGACCGCGAGGAAGATCCACTCCTCTGCGGCCAGGCCCATCACCCGCCCGTAGGCGAGTAGGAGCAGGAGAGCGGCCAGCGGGAGCGCCACCACAGCGCCGCTCCAGCTGTGCAGGTAGATCGGGATGAGGGCGATCACCGCGGCGGCCGCCATCAGGGAGAAGCCGACGCCCGACAAGTTGCCGATGAACCCGGACTTCTCGGCCTGCCACCCGCGGTAGGTGTCCGGTGTGGTCGTGGTCAGGGACACAGGTCAGCTCCCCTGATTCTTGGGTGGGGTGGGCGGAATCGGGGCCCGGGGCGGGGCGCTCTCCGCCGGACCGGCCGGGGCCGGTCCGGGCACCGTCGGCCGGGACGGAGTGCTCTCCACCGTCCCCGTCGGGGCCGGTGCGGAGCGGGTCGTGCCCTCTCCCGGGCTCCCGCCGCCTTGCGGTGCCGGTACCTCGGCCGTTCCCGCTCCGGTGCCGGGGCCCGGCGCGGACGGCCGTTCCGTCGTCGGCGCGTCGTTGTTCTCCGCCTCGGCCTGCTCGGCCGGGGCTCCGCCGTCTGCGGCCCGGCGGGGTGGGACGACGGTGCCGCCGCCGTTGGCCGCCGGCCCGAGGTTGGCATGGGCCGACATGTTGGCCATGCCACCCTCCAGGGTGCTGAACCCAGCCGATGCGGCCTGCAGGCCGAGGCCCACCCCGCCCCCGACGCCTCGCCAGAACCCCCCGCCGCCGCCGCTGTTGGAGCCACTCCCGGAGGAGGTGCTGTTGTCCTCTTCCAGGGCCTTGGTGTAGCCCGAGCCGCCACCGACCGCGCCAGCGCCCGCCACGGCCGCGCCACTGAATCCGCCGAACGCGGCCGAGACGCTGCTGCCGACGGAGCTGATCACGCCAGACGCCACGGAGTTGCCGCCGCCCGCTTCCACGGACGTGATGAACCGGGCGAGGACCGGCCAGGCCGCCGCCGCCAGCAGGAAGACGACCAGGCCCACGATCACGTTCTGCACGCCCTCGGCGTGGCCCATCGCCCCGAAGCCGATGGCGAAGCAGGTCACCATCGCCAACTTCGCCAGCGCCAGCGCGGTGAAGGCCCGGCGGGCCTTCGGCCACCACTCCGCCGTTTCGTCGGAGAGCTGGCCGGCCACCGCGACGGGCAGCGTGGCCATGATGATCATGATTCCGGCCTGGCGGAGCAGGACCTCGATCCACAGGGCGCCGATGATCAGGATGCACAGGATGCCCACCACGATGACCACGCCGACGGCCTGGCTCAGCACGCCGCCCCCGGTGACCAGCGCGGCGCCGCCCGCAGCAGCGCCGCCACCGCCCGAGACCAGGCTGGAGAACAGGGTGCCCAGCTGCTGCTTCATCGCCGCGGCGGCGTCCTGATCGCCCGCGCCGCCGCCCTGGAAGCTGAAGTTGATGATCCAGACGGAGACCGCGTCGATCCAGTACAGGATCGCCTGCGCGGCGCTCGCGTAGACGGCCAGCACCACGGCGTACTTGCCGAGGCCGGTCAGCACGGTGACCAGCGGGGCGCCCTGCTGGGAGATGGCCACCTTGGCGAACTGGACCAGGGCCAGGAATGTGGCGACCAGGACCGAGAGCACCGTCATGATCCCGGTGACCTGCCCGATCCCCGTCTTGCCCAGGTCGATGGTGGACGCGGAGTTGAAGGCATCCGCGAACTGCTGCAGGAGCCACACCACGCCTTCGCCGATCGCCCCTGCGGCTTCCTTCATGGCGTTGGCGGCCATCTTCGAGATTTTGCCCGCGATCCAGTCCGTCGGACCGCTGACCGGCGGCGGGTACAGGCCGATGCCGAACGACATGCACTGTGTGAAGGTGTCGCCCTTGTTGACGCACTCGCTCAGGTACTTGGAGAGCTTCGCGTAGTTCTCGGCGCCGTGGTCGGCGCTGGCCTCCCACTTCGCCAGCTGCTTGAGTTCGTACTCCTTGCGCTGCTCGGGCGTGCAGCCGTCCGACTGCTCGCTGCACGGCGTGACGGTGCCCGGGAGCTCCCCGCCTTCCAGGCCGCAGCCGTCGGCCTCGGCGATGATGCACCAGTGGTTGTCTTTGTCGACGCCGATGGCCAGGCCGCCCTCGGACCACTCTTTCGGTGGTTCCTTCGGCGGGCCGTAGGAGGCGTGCTTGGACGGGTCGTCGGCCATCGCGGCCGGCGCCGCCACGCCCGTGCAGATCAGGAACGTCAGCAGCAGGGTCAGCAGTCGCAGCAGGCGCTTGGCTCGGTTAGTCCGCACGGACCACCACCCACCAGCCGTCCAGCCAGGCGGCCCGCGAGTTCGGGTCGTAGGCGACGGGGAAAGTCCGCTTGGCGACGTACTGCGGGTCAGTGGTGATCTTCCAGTCCCCGTCTTCCCATTTCATGATCATGTCGGACAGCTGGTCTTTCAGCGGGCTGTCGTCGGGCGCGGCCTTGGGCAGGGTGGCGGTGCGGCTGTAGTGCAGCCAGACCTGGACCACGCTGCCGTCGGGCGTCAGCGACTTGCCGCGCACGGCGTCCACGTTGGTGGTCACCGTCATGCCGGCCGGGGTGCCGCCGGACGGCGGCAGGCCCACCGCCTCGCGCAGCTTGCGCACGTCGGAGACCGCCTTGTCGATGCTCGTCTCGGAGCCCTTGGCGGTGATGGTGGTCAGCTGTCGGCGCACCATGTCGTCGTCCAAGAGCGACAGTTCGTCCATGTGGTAGGCCGCCGCCGAGATGGCGCCCAGGCCGTCCTTGGGGAAGCCGATCGAGGCCCCGTCCTTCTGGCCGGTCGGGACCTTGAGTTTCACCGGCTTGGACTTGCCCGGCGTCATGGTGCCGGGCGCCTCTGTACTGCTCGGAGAGGCCGAGCCGGCGGTCGCCGACGCGCTGGAGGTGGGGGCCGCGAGCGGGCCGCCCTTGTCGGAGTCGCCGCCGAGGTTGACCACGAGCAGAACGCCGCCGCCGGTGAGGGCGGCGGCGACCAGGGCGCCGAGGCCGATCAGGCGAAGGCGCGCGCGCTTGGCAGCGCGTTCGTGCTGCTGCATCAGCCCGCCGCCATCTTGTAGGCGGCGAAGACGAGGCCGGCGATGCAGGCGATACCGATGCCCGCCACCAGAGACATCACGATCGCCTTCTTGCCGCGCGCCGCGAGGCCGCCGCGGTCGGTATTCTCGCCGATCCCGACGCATGCGAAGCCGACCAAGCCGCCGAGCGTGGCCAGCGCCAGGCCGCCGCCGGCGGTCCAGCCGAGGATGGTCCCGGTCGGATTCTTCACGTTGTCCGGCAGGGTCGGGGTGAAGTCCGGGATCGGGTTGGTGACGGGCGGCTTCGGCGGGTCCTCGGCGAGGATGTGCAGGTGCGGGTCCGACAGCAGCGCGCCGACGGTGCTCAGGAACTGACTCATGGGGACACCTTCTCTGGTACGGGCTGTGCGAGTTGGATCGGGAGCGGCAGGGCGGCCGGGGTGGCAGCCACCGGCAGCGGGTCGCCCCAGGAGGCGTGGGCCGAGGAGAGGACAGCCCGCGCGAGCTGGTCGGCGGCCTGCAGCGAGCGGGAGCCGAGCCGGGTGACGTCGCGCAGGCCGTATGTGCGGATCTGCTGGTCGTAGGGCACGTGAACGAGGGAGCCGACGCGCGGTTCGATCATCGTCTTCCCGGCCTGGACGGGTGGGGGCAGCCGGCCGTCGGCGGTCGAGACCAGGGCGACGACCATCCGTTCCAGCGGCAGGCCCTCGGCGGTGGCCGCCTTGAGTGCGGTCTCCAGGGCCCGCATGCCGGAGGCGGTCGCGGCCACGCACACCACCGGCACGCTGAACGGCAGCGCGCACCACGAGGCCGTCGCCCCGGAGCGGCCGGCCGTCCGGGCCGCGACGATGTCGTGGCCCATGGGGTGCGCGGTGTCCGCCACCACCGCCTGCCAGCTGCCGACCGCCGCGAGCTGGTGCCAGGCCGCCGGGTCGTCCACGGGCGCCAGCGGCGGGGCGCTCCACTCCCGGGTGTCCGTCAGGACCTGCCAGTGCGCGCCGCCCAGGGCCGGGAGCCTGCTCGCGGCCGCGTGGACCTGGCGCCTGCTCAGCGGCTGGTGCGGCGGGATCGAGGCCAGGCCGCCCCCGGGGTCCGGAGTCCATTCCGGCCAGGGTGAGGCCAGGCGGTGCGCGAGGTCCAGGACCACGCTCGACCCCGACTGTGCGAGGGCGGCCGCGAGAAGGCCCGCCACTGTCGATCGTCCGCTGCCGCCCACGGCGGAGAGGACGGGTGTCATGACCCGGGCGTGGGAAGACAGCACCACGGCGGGTTGAGCTTTTCGTGCCAACGTTCCCCCGAATTGCAATGTGCGGTCGTGCTCGGGCAATCCCTCCCCTGACTGCCGGTCCCGCGCGTCAGTCTAATCTCGGTACCGAACACATGTCCCGAGAGTTATTTTGTTGACGACCAGTCAAGTGGGAGTCAGGCGCAGGTCAGTAGGAGGGTTCATCCCCTTTAACGCTGGAATGCACCAATTGACACGCATCCAGATGGCCGAGTGCTCCGAGCTGCGGAGTTAATGCCGTCGGGCGTGTCGTGCGGCGATGTGAGAATGGGCGCTCCGCTCGCTCCCGGCAGTCCGCCGCAGGGGGCCGGAAGTGCCGGATCGGCTTGGACGGTTTACGACTAAGGGGGGCGGATTGCAAATCAAACGGGGGCTGGCGGCCGTCGTCGGCGCTGTGGTGATGAGCCCGCTGGCGCTGGGCGTGGGGCTGGTCATGTTCATTTCTATGTTCGACGACGACTCGGGCGGCGGCGGCCCTGTCCTGGTGGGTTCGGGAACCCTGCGGGTCGGGCCGGGCGGAGTGCCCGAGCAGTACGCCAAGTTCATCCAGGACGCGGCCGCGGCCTGCGACCAGGGGCTGAGTGCCGGGGTCCTGGCCGCCCAGATCAACGCCGAGAGTGCGTTCGACCCGCGGGCCGATTCCGGCCAGGCGCAGGGCATCGCGCAGTTCACCCCGGACACCTGGAAGACGTGGGGCAACGGGGGGAACGTCTGGGAGCCGGCCGACGCGATCGCCGCGCAGGGCAGGTTCATGTGCAGCCTGCTCAAAACCGCCAAGCAGCACCCCGACTACGCCGGGTCGCCGGTCGAGTTGGCGCTGGCCGGCTACAACGCGGGGTGGGGCCGGGTGGACGAGTACAAGGGCGTGCCCCCAGCGTCATTCGCGCAGGGGCAGACCTACAACTACGTCAAGAAGATCATGGAGGACGTCCGCAAGTTCACGATGGGCAACGACACCACGCCAGTGGACCTGCCCGCGGACTACCAGCTCCCCGAGGGCACCCCGGAGCAGGTCAAGACGGCCGTGGCGTGGGCGCTGGCCCAGCGCGGAGGCTGGTATCAGTGGGGCGGCAGCTGCACCAACCCCCTCGGCGACGATCCCATGGGCCGCTGTGACTGCTCCTCCCTGATGCAGCAGGCGTATGCCAAGGCCAACGTGTCGATCCCCCGGGTGACCTTCGACCAGGTCAAGATCGGCACCCGGGTAGGCATTGACGACGTGAAGCCGGGCGACCTGGTGTTCAACGCCGGGTCCGACGGCAGCGACGACAGCCCCGGTCACGTCGGGATGTACGTGGGGAACGGCATGATCGTTGAGGCTCCGCACACCGGTGCCCAGACCCGGGTGGTGGCGTACGACGGGTGGCGCAACAGCACCAAGGCGACCACCCGGATCACCCACGTCGTGCGGGTGGTGCAGTGGTGAACGGACAGGAGGGCACGATGCTGACCGAGGACCAACTGGCCCGTCCGTGGGGCGAGGTGGCGGCCGACTTCTGGGCCGTCCCCACCCCCGAGCCGGAGCCCGAGCACCACGACGAGCCGGTGGCCTACACCGTGCCGCCCGTCTACGCGGCGGCCCGCCAGAGCGCGCCGCCGACCCTCCCCGGGCCCTCGCCGGCCCCGGCCGTCGATCGGGTTCCGTCGGCCGTCATCGCCCCCCAGGCCCCGGCGCCGCAGCCGATGCCCGCCGCCTACCGCGACCGCATCGAGGACCTGGCCAAGAAGCTCTCCAGGCCGCAGACCAACCTGCAGATGATGCTCGCCGAGAGCGAGGCCCAGCACCTGGACGCCGAGATCACCGCCGCGTTCGGCCCGGCCGATCAGAACACCATCAACATCCGCGAACTGCGCGGCATGATCTCCCACCTGCAGGGCAACCCGGCCGCAGCCGCCCGCTGGCACCTGCACACCACCGGGCTGCAGGCCGGAATCTCCGGCACCGGCCACGACCTGACGAAGGCCAGCGCCCGCCGGGCCTACGCCATGTGGACCGCCATCCGCGACCCTGCCGAGCGGGCCGCGGTCGGTGCCGAGATCCTGCCCATGCTCACCGTCGTGGCGGGCTCCAACGCCAAGCCCACCAAGGCCGTCCAGAAGTTCCTCGGCGGGTAGGCCGCCGACCCCTTGGCGGCCCTCTCCGCCCGCCGCGTTCGAAGGCCCCGGACCCCTGGTCCGGGGCCTTCGCCGTGCCCGCTCCCAGCGACTCCCGGACCGCCCTCCGGGCGGGTGAAATCTCCCTCGTGTACGCGAGCGCAGTAGGGGGGTATGTGTCCAACTTGCCCAAGTATCAAGCTACTTGACGGCAATTCACGTGATGTGTCACGGTCTGTTCCGCCCGATCCGGGGCACCCGAGGAAAGGACTCCCCATGCATCCCCGCACCGCTCCCCAGCCGGTCGACGTCCGGCTGATCGGCGGCGAGATCGCCGTCCGCGCGCTGGCCGAGTCGATCGCCGCCACCCCCGGCAGCTCGCCCGCGTCCTACGCCCCCAGCCACCGGGGCGCCGGTCTGCGCGCCTACCTGTCCGTCGTGGTCGACCCCGCCGACCTGCTGGGCCAGCCCGGCGGTCCCACCGCGAGGACCTCGCCCGCCGAGCGCGCCGACCAGGCCAAGCGCCAGCGCGACCTCGGGGCCGAGGTCGGCGCCCTGGTCGACGGCGAGCAGGCCCTGCGCACCGCGCCCTGGTACCCGCCCCGGGCCGGCGACCTGGTCCACGCCGCTTTCGGCACCGGCGACGGCGCCGATTTCGGCGAGACGTACCTGGTCGAGACCGACGAGTTCGGCGAGCTGGCCCTGCGCCTGCTCGCCTACACCCCCGCCGGGGAGGGCCTGGCCGGGGCCTACGCCGTCGGCCCGGTGCTCGGCGACGTGCTGTTCGACCTGTGGATGGAGGCCGGCCCGCACCGGCTGACCGTCGTTCGGCACGGCCGCGTCGTCCACGACGGCCCGAACGCCCGCTGACCTGCGAAGACCTACGGAGGAGAGAACCATGGCGAACCGACTGACCGAGTACCGCGAGGACCAGGCCGCCGGGCGGCTGCGCGTCCCGATCACCACCTACCGGTGGGCGGTCCATACCGGCATCGCTCCCAAGCCCGGACCGGGCGGCACCTGGTCCGGGGAGCAGGTCGAGGCGATGGACCGGGAGGCGATCCGCGCCGCCGTCCCGGCCGGCGGCTGCCTCAGCGGCGGCCAGGCCGCCGACCGGATCGCCGAGGCGATCGGCCGGCCCAACGAGGCCCACACCAGGGCCAGCGTCGCGGTGTTCGTGGTGCAGCAGCTGGTCGGCCGCGGCCTGCTCACCGACCTGTCCGGCAATCCGGACGGCTCGCTGCTGCACCCGGACCAGGTCGCCGAGGTGTGCGGCCGCGCGGACCTCGCCCGCCTGGTCGCCGAGGAGTCACCGCTCGGCCCCGAGCAGGCCGCCACCCGCCTCGGTATCCGCCGGGTCGACTTCGACCACGTGACCCGACTCGGCTGGCTCACCCCGGCGACCTACTGGGAGGTCCGGTTCGGCACGTCCAGGGCGGGCGCCGTCTACGTCCCGGTCTACCGCACCGTCGAGGTCGACGGTCTGTGTGCCGCGCATCCCGAGGTCAACTGGGAGGTGGTCAGGTCATCCGGTCGGGGGAAGCGGTCCCCGCTCGCCGCGCTCAAGCCCGCCGGTGAGGCGGTCGCATAGCCGCAGATCAGAGCCCCCGCAGGGGAGTTGAGAACACGCCGCTGGCGTGCTGGCATGCCAGCACGCCAGCGGACTGGCATGTGGAAGTGCTTGCGAGCCCCTCCGAACTATGCGCATACTTGGGAGGCCGGAAGGTGCGGAACCCCCGAATCGGGACCGCCTCCCGGCGTCCCACTCGATCCCACCGGCGGCGGCGGATTTCGCCGCGCCAGAGCCCGAGGAGCAGGACATGCACCAAGCGATCACCGTCACCCGGATCACCCCCCGCGGATTCACCGGCGAGGAGCCCAAGCCCGAGTACACCGGCGACGGCGAGGACCGCCTGGCCTGGCTCGCCGCCCGCTACTACAACACGCTCGCGCCGCGCTCCGCCGAGGGCGACAAGCTCGCCGCCGTGTACGAGGCGGCCCAGGCCGAGGCGGATCAGCTGTGGGCCGCCCTGGCGAGCACCCGCACCGACGACTGGGCCGCCGCCCACCACCGCTGGGTCCTCGCCGAGGACGCCGCGGCGGAGGCCGGCGAGGAGCTCGTTGACGCGGACCGCCACCACGACTGGGCCGAGGACCGGCTGACCCTCGGCGACCGGGCCCACTACTTCCTGAGCGACGTGATCGCCGAGACGCCGGGCGCCCGCTGGCCCTACGGGCCCGGTGGCGGGTCGACGGTGCGGGCCGCCCAGGACCAGCGCGCCAAGCGCGAGAGCGCGGCCGCCAAGACGCTGGCCGTCCTCGCCCCCTGACGTACAACAGTCCAATGACCGAGAAGAAGCCCGACTCCGAGCTGCGGATCAGACGTGCCGGGAGCACGGTGCGGCGCAACCTCACCCTGTCCGAGTCCACCGTCCGGGAGGCGGAGGCCCTGGCCAACGGCCGGTCCCTCTCCCTGGTGGTGGACGAGGCGCTCGGCGAGTGGGTGCGCCGCGAGACCCGAGCCGCCCAGCGTGTGACCACCGCCACCGGCGGAGTGTCCAGCGCTGGGCAGTCCGACCAGCCGCAATCCGCTGAACTGGCAACCGACGCCGAGAGGAAACCGTGAAAGACATCCCGGATGACGAGATCAACGGCACCATTACCGCCTTCAACTTGGAGGCCAGCGCGGACGGTTCCGCCGTCCTGGTGGCCTACACCAAGGACGCGGGCGGCCGCATCGGCAAGTCGTGGTTGCACTTCGAGCCGGAGTCCGTGAGCGCGCTCCGCAACGCCGTCCGTCACCGCCTGCCGGAGGAGTCGGCCTGACGGCCCGGCCGGGCGGCATGGACCACCAGTCCGTGCCGCCCGGGGGACCGGACAGTCCGGCACCACCGACCAGGTCGGGCGGCCCACCTCTCACACCAGCCGCCGCCCGTACCGCCCCGAAGGGACCGCCATGCGCCTGACCATCATCAGCTTCGGCTACCTGCACAACAGCGTGACGAGGCCCCAGCCCGCCGCCCACTGGAGCGCTGACCTGCGCGAGCACTTCCGAGACCCTCACATCCGGCCCGAGCTGCGGCACATGACCGCCCGCGACGTCGAGGTGGTCGACGCCGTGCTCACTACCCCCGGCATCGCCGAACTCCTGGACTCCGCCGTGGCGGCGGTGCGCGCTTTCGCCAGCGGCCCGGCCGGCGACCGGCCGATGACCGTGGCCGTCGGATGCGCCGGCGGACGTCACAGGGCAGCCGTCTTCGCCCAGGAACTCGCCTCCCTGGTTCGGCCCGAGGGCTACGACGTCGAGGTGCTGCACCGCGACCTGGACCTGCCGGTGGTCGAGCGGACCGACGGCCAGAGCGCCCAGGACGCCGCCCGCGACCAGCTCGCCGTCGCGTTCGCCGAGGCGCTCGACCGCGCCCTCTCCGACGGCTACATGGGCCTGGACGCGGACGAGATGGCCGGCCAGCTCGCCGACATCGCCGCCGCCCTGCAGCACCGCGACGTCCCCCGCCCGGCGGTCGAGCGCGACGTCACCGGCCAGACGACGCTCACCGTGGGCGGCATCACTGTGCGGGGGGCCGTGAGCGTGGGCCTGGTCGCCGGCCGCATCGAGCGGCTGACCATTAGGAAGAACCGCCCCTGACCGACCGTCCACCGATCCCCGATCCCGCGGGGCGGTCCCGACCTCTCACAGCCGGCCGCCCCGCTTAACCCCCGAAGGGACACGACCGACCATGCAGAACACCACCTCCCGGGCCGCGCGCTTCGCCGCCGCCTACGCCCTGCTCCGCGCCGCCGCCGACGTCGCCGACCACTGGGTCCAGTCCGATTACTGCGCGCAGGCCAAGGGCGCCACCGACGACGCCCCGGTGACCTACGCCGACGAGAAGACCGCGCAGACGACCACCGTCGGCACCGAGGGTGGGGTCCGGGCGTGTGTCTGGCACTGCTTCACCTACACGGCCACCCAGGGCGTGGTGCTGGTGGGCGGCGCCCGGGTGCTCGGCATCCGGCTGCACCCCGCGGCCGTCGCCGGGGCCTTGGCCCTGTCGGGCCTGACCCACTACGCGGCGGACCGCCGGGTGCCGGACGGCCTGCTGCAGCGTCTGGCCAAGGCCACCGGCAAGTCGAGGTTCTACAAGCTCGCCGACTTTGGCATGAACGGGTCGTACTGCCTTGACCAGGCGTTCCACCACGGGGCCGAGACCGTCGCGGCGGCCATCGCCTCCCGCTGACGCCCCTCCCCGCACCCCCCGCCGAAGACCGCAGGGCAGGGGCGGCCCCGACCTCTCACAGCCCGGCCGCCCCGCCCCAACCCGAAGGGACAAGGACCATGGAGAACAGCGAACGGAGCGAGACCATCCCTGTCGAACGACGCAGCTGGTCGGCGCCCTGGCCGCAGTACGCGCCCGTGGACATCACGCCGCCCGAGCTGCAGCCGTCGGCGCTGGCCCGGCACGTGCCCGACTGGGCCGAGGCGGCGCCCACCCCGGCCGCCGTGCACGACTGGGCCGAGCGCCGGGCGGCCGCGCTCGTGCCGTTCGAGCTCGACCCGCAGGGCTGGCCGCTGCACCCCCTCGGCCGCACCGGCCGCGACGGCCGCAACTTGGGCAAGTGGGGTGAGAACCAGGCCGCCGACCCGATCGTGGTCGCCGGCACGGGTCCGGCCCGGCAGGTGCTGCTGATCACTCGGGACGACATCGGGGTGGAGGCGATCCCCGGCGGAATGGTGGACCCCGGGGAGACGGCACCCCAGGCCCTGGTCCGGGAGTTGCGGGAGGAGACCGGGGTGGATCTCGCCGATCACCAGCCGGTCATCCTGGGCCGCGACGTTGTGGACGACTGGCGCCAGAGCGACCGGGCGTGGGTGGCGTCGACCAGCGCCCTCTACCAGCTGCCTTCGGTGGTGGCCGCGGTCGCCGGCGACGATGCCGCCGCCGTGGCCTGGTGGCCGTTCGGCTCGCTCGACCAGCTGGACGCGGCGATCACGGCCGCCGGGCGGACCCTGTACGCCGCGCACCGCCCCCTGCTGCAGCGCGCTCTCGACCACCTCGGCCGGTAACCGGATCCGCTGACCCACCCGCATCCGACCACCGCAGAACCCCAAGCGGCGGGGCGGCCCCGACCTCTCACAGCCGGCCGCCCCGCCCGTCCCCGAAAGGACAGGCCCCATCATGACCCACCCCCTTCGCAGCATCGCCACCGACGCCCTGAGTTCCAGCGCGTCCCCGCTCCAGATCCAGCAGGGCATCGTCGCCGCGCTGGTCCGGCTCGGTGACCTGGTCGCCGACGCGGACCAGGACAGCGCCGAGATCCTGGCCGCCTCCCAGCGCGAGCGTGCCGCCGAGCGTGCCGCCCAGCAGGAGGCCGAGGCCCGCGAGTTGGAGCTGGAGGACCAGGCCCTCGCCGTGCTGCAGTCCGCCGGTCCGACCGGTGTCACCGACCCGCAGTTCGCCGAGCTGCTGGCCGCCAGTGGTCTGTCCGTCGAGCGCCGCCAGCGCCAGGACTGGCTGGAGCGCTGGAGCTGGGGCGTCAACGCCGTCAAGCGCCCCCACGGCGACGGCCTGTACTCATTCGTTCACGCCGCGCACGTCGGCCCGGTCGCGTAGAACCGTCCTGACAGCCAAGGTCCCGCCCGCCCCGGACGGACCCCCGCGGCGGGCGGGGCCTCGGCCGCCAGGCCGATTCCACCAACACCGAAGGACCCCCAATGAGCAAGGACAGCACGGTGGTTGAAGCCGCCAGCAGCGTCCGCGAGGACGGCGAGGAGCTCCGCCGTCCCCCGGACCGCACCCCCGCCGAGCTCGCGGCCGCCGCCGTCGAGGAGCTCCGCGCGCTCGCCCGCCGCACGGAGCGCGCCGATTGGACCACCCGGCCGGATGACCTGCGCGACGTCGTCGCCAGCCTGCAGCAGCTCGCCGGCCACCTGCCGCAGGCCCTGGCGCAGGTCGCCACGGCGCTGGACCGGCTGGACACCCAGGAGCTGATCCTGACGACCGACGGCACCGACCCGGTCACCCAGGCCGCCCGGGTGCTCGCCGTCCTGCAGCGCGCCCAGATCCAGGCCACGACCCTGCGCGACGTCCTCGGCCCCGCCGCCGCGATCCTGGCCACGATGGCACCTGCCGAGGACGAGTTCGGGGTCCCGGCCCCGCCCGCCGCCTACGGGGGCGCCCCCGACCTGCTGGACGAGGCGGAGCTGGTCACCGCCGAGGCCGGCCGCCTGCTCGCCGGTGACCTCTCGCCCGCCGAGGAGCGGGAGTTGCTGCTGCGCAAGGCCGCCCTGGCAGACCGCACCGCGCTGGCCGCCGCCGACCGGGGCGAGGCCGCCGAGCTGACCGAGCGCCTCGCCCAGGGCGCCGCCCGCGACGCCTTCGCCCTGCTGCAGCACGACCGGCGGGCGGGCACCTCCCAGGGCGAGCCCGGCGCCGACTCCCCGCACTGGGATGCCTCCGGGGGCCTGGCCGCCTACGTCCGCGCCCAGTACCTGGCGTGGAGGATCACGTGAGCCTGAACACCCACGTGCACACCGTTGGCTGCGACGCCGCCGGTTGCCGGGCCGCGTTCTCCGCCACCGTGAGCCCGGGTGCCCCGGACGGCACCGCCTACGACCAGGCCGAGCGGCTCGGATGGAAGGTCCGCAAGTTCAAGCCCTTCGACCCGTGGGACGACCCGTTCGCCCCGCCGGAGGAGGACCGGTGCCCGCCCTGCCAGGACGGACGCGGCCCGGTCACCGACACCGGCACCTGCCTGTACTGCGGCGGAGCCGCCACCCGCACCTGCCAGTGGTGCGGCCGCCGGCAGCCCGACACCACCGAGGAGAACTGATGCTCAACGGACTCGAACCCCACCTGCGGTACCTGCCGGTCGAGCACCGCGAGGGCTGCACGAAGGGCTGGGAGGTGGCCGTCTTCGAGAACACCGGGCATCGGCGCTACCCCGACAAGGGCCACGCCTGCAAGGTCAACGAGACCGACCCCGAGGGCTACGACTGCTCGCACGGCGATACCTTCGAGCAGACCACTGTGCGCCTGCTCTGCCGGGGCTGCGGGGCCGCGGTCGAGCTGGACGGCGAGCGCGTCCGCCAGCGCGAGCACGCCCCCGAGGACATCGGGATCGACCTGGCCCCGAAGAGGGTCGGCGACCTGTGGCTGCACGCGGGACCGCGCCGGGGCTTGTACGAGGGAAACCCCGGCTGGTACGTCGTCGCCACGCGCAAGACCGGCCCGCTGACGGAGGCCGACGTCGTCGGCGAGATCACCATCGGCACGACCAAGCGCGGCGCCATCGTCTGGTCGGCCGCCGCCGGACTCGACATCCGCGCCAACCAGCAGCACGGCGACTTCTTCCGCCACGGCTGGCACCGTCGCAGCGCCGACACCACGTTCAAGACCCCTACCGCCGCCGCCCGTTGGGTCGCCGGCCAGTTGGCCGAACTCGCCGAGCAGAGTGCCGACCAGGAGCCGACCCAGTGACCACCGCACCCACGCCCGAAGAGGCGTACCGCGACGCCCCGTCCCTCCCGGCGGAGATGTCCGAGGACATGGGCAGCCTCGCCCAGTACATCGCCGGCGAACTCCCCGCGCACCAGTGGCGCGAGTACCGGCTGCGGCACGCCGCCCTCGCCGACCGCAACGCGCTGCTGGCTGTGGCCACCGCGGCCCACTACGCCCGCACGGCCCAGGCCCGCGAGGCGCGCGAGCTGCGCGAGGAGATGGTGAAGGCCGCCGCCGCGGCCGCCGTCGAACTCCAGGAGTGGGACCGCGAGCACGGGACCACGCTGGGCCCCCTCGGCCCGGACGGCAAGGACGCCTGCGGCTACGTCCGCAGCGAGTACCTCGCGTGGGCCACCGGCCGCCCCAACTCCCCCGAGGAGGTTGCGAAGTGAGGACCGCACCGACACCGGCCGAGGCGTACACGGCCGCCCCGGACCACCCCACCGAGATGCAGGCCATCATCAACATCGGCACGGCTGCGGCCGCAGCCGGCGAGCGGCTCGACCAGCACCGTCCGTGGCTGCTTCGGCAGGCTGCGGTGATCGACCGGACCGCCCTGCAGAGCGAAGCCGAGCCCCGTCGCGGCGGCCTGCTCGGCGACGGCGGGGACGGCCCCGACTGGATGGACGAGCGGGTCACCGCCGACGCGACCGGCACCGCTCTGGCGCTGCTGGAGTACGACCGTGCCCACGGCGGCCAGCTCGGTCCGCTCGACCCGCACGCGCCCCAGCAGGCCGCCGACCCGCGCGGCTACGTCCGCGCCGAGTACCTGGCGTGGCGCCACAGCCAGCTGCAGCGGCTCCAGGCGGACACCGACGAGCTGGTGATCGAGATGACCACCGTCGGCAACCTGGCCCAGGAGCACATCGACGCGGCCCGCCGGGGCGCCCCGGTGCCGCTGGCCGAGCAGATCGACGTTGCCCGCCGCCGCCTGGCCGTGCACCGCCTGCGGGTCGACCACGGCGCCCCGGGCAGCGCGCTCGACCAGAACGAGGCCGAGACCGTGCTGCGAGGGCTGGAGGAGGAGGTGGCCGCCCGTGGGGACGCCCGCGCGTAGGCACCGGTGGCTGCTGGGCATCCGCGAGGAGCTCCAGAGCGGGGCCGCCCTGCTGGACATCGAGGTCGAGGAGGAGGTCCGGCTGTGGCTGGAGACCCTCAGCGACGGCGAGTTCGCCACCGCCCTGCGCTTCGCCGAGCTGTTGGCCGTCCAGGGCCGCCAGCTCACCGAGCCGTACGCCAAGCGGCTGGAGAACGGGGTGCTGGAGCTGCGGCCCGGCCCCTACCGGATTACGTACTGGCTCCCGGAGGACCGGAGCGCGGCCGTGCTGCTGACCGCGTTCCGCAAGCGCCGCGACAACGACCGGCCCGCCAAGGAGAGGGCCTACCGGGCGAGAAAGGCGTGCGAGGCCCACCA
The DNA here is from genome assembly GCF_036226505.1 of Kitasatospora sp. NBC_01246. Lineage (NCBI taxonomy): Bacteria > Bacillati > Actinomycetota > Actinomycetes > Kitasatosporales > Streptomycetaceae > Kitasatospora > Kitasatospora sp. NBC_01246. Next base: position 21,647 of record NZ_CP108486.1, read on the forward strand.
CCACGCGCCCGGGGAGCATGATGTGTGGAGCAGGAACGCGAAGGAGGGCAGGCCGTGAGCAGGCAGAGCGACGTGCACACCCGGTGGTCGATGGCCGCCGACGGGTGGGAGAGCCACCCCGAGTACATCGCGGCGGGCTGGCGCATGGCGCTGGCCGGCGCGACGTTCGAGCGGCGGGCCGCGCTCGGCTGGACCCAGGCCCAGCTCGCCGAGGCCGCCGGCCTGACCGAGGAGCTGGTCGAGGAGATCGAGACCTCTGCCGTGGACCCGACCGTGCCGGTCCTGCAGGCCCTCGGCCGGGCGTTCCAGGCCGACGCCACGCTCGCGCTGACCGAGTCCGAGCCGGGCCTGCGGTTCGTGCCCCGCGCGGCCTGACCGCCCCGCCCCGGAGACCGGAGCCCCCTTCCCGAGCAGTGGGAAGGGGGCTCCACCGCTGTCCGGGGGTGGCGTACCAGCATGCTGACCGGCTGGAGTGCTGACCTGCCAGCCTGCTTGAGGGGTACATATGCCCAGGTCAGGATGTGTGCAATCGCTTCGTCCCGCTGGCCCGGAAGCCAGAGCGTGTGGGATGGTGGGCCGCTGGCGGGCGAGCCCGCCGCCCCGTTCGACTCTGTCCCGGAAGGACTCAACCAGGTGCCTACGCCCCCGAAGGATCAGCCGAAGGACGAGTGGTCGCACTTCTCCTCCTACGCGCCCGAGGGCCTGCAGACGCAGTTCCGCGTGGTCTGCGACCTGCTCGGCATCGAGAGGCGCGAGGGGCTCAAGAAGGCCATGGAGCTGTTCGTGGCCAAGAACCCGCCGGAGAAGCTGCTGCAGCGCCAACTCCGGAGCAAGTGAGCAACGGCCGAGGCCCGCACCACCGACGAGGTGGTGCGGGCCTCCGTCGTTCCACGGCGGCGGCTACTCCGGAGAGTCCGCCTCGGGTGCGGCGGCCTCGGGTGCGGCGGCCTTGGGTGCGGCGGCCTTCTTGAGCGGGGGCAGGTAGCCGTCGAGGGAGGCGGCGATCAGCCGGGACAGCGGGATTCTCCGGCCGATCTTCCTGCCCCACTCCTCCACCAGGCCGTCGAGCACCTCGCGCTCGGCCCCGGTCAGGCGGAAGGACAGCTGAGTCTCCTTCTCCGTCTTGGGCAGCCGGCGGTGCGACGGCGCGGTGCGCGGGAACAGGCTATTCGCGGGCCGCACGGCGGGCGGCGCGAGCAACTCGCCCAGCGTGCCGCTGCCGTGGCAGTGGTCGATCGCGTCCATGAGGATCACCGCACGGGGCTGCCGGGCCCTGCGCTCGAACTTCTCGAACCGGCTGATCACCGAGAGCGGCAGCAGCGGCTTGACCTCCCGCGTCAGCCCGCTGTCCGGGTCGCTCTCGAACCCGTCGTCCAGGTCGTCCTCGCCGTCGTCCTCGGCGTCGTCGGCTTCCACGGCCGGGGCCAGCCGCTGACCGGCAGGTGGTCCGGCCGGACCACCTGCCGCCGTCGGGGTGGCCTGGCCGCTCGGCGCGGGCGCGGGGTCGGGCTCCGGAACGGCGGGAGCAACCACGGCAGGGGGCTGGGGAGTTGGAACGGCGACCGGAACAGCCGGAGGGGCGCCGGCGGGTGCTTCACCGGGCTGCGGCGGCCGCGCACCGGAACCGCCCACCAGGTTGCGCATCCGGCCGCGGCTGCCGCCGAAGCCGCCCACCGCAGGGTCCGCCGGCGGGCGGACGACGGGCTCGGGGGTGCTCACGCGGCGGCCTCCAGCTGCTCGATTCCGATGATGCGCTCGATGACCTCGGCGCCCAGGTCCTCGTAGTCCTGGCCGACGGCCTCGGCGGCGTCGGAGGCCAGGACGATCCCGGCCGCCCGGTCCTTGCGGACCTCCCACCACTTGGCGCCGTCGGTGGAGCGCGAGAGCTCGAAAACCGTCTGACCCCGGTCGCGGCACTGCTCGGCGACGGCGTCCGCCGACCGGATGAAGGCGTCGAACACCGGCACATCGGCGCCCACCCGGCTGAGCACCGCTTCGATCCGCCGACGCTGGCGCACCACCTGGCCGGTCGGCCGGGGCGGCGTGCCGTCCTTGGGCCTGGTCATCGTCCGCTTGAAGTCGAACAACACGACGCCGAGGAGCTCCAGGGCGGGGTTGTAGCGGGCCACGTCTTCGAACCGCCGGCTGACCTTGGCCAGGCCGCGGCGAGAGGCGGCGTCCAGGTGCGCGGGGATCAGCACCCACCGGGTGGCCGCCAGCGCGAGTTTCTGGATGTTCGCCTCGCCCGGCGGGCAGTCGATCAGAATCCAGTCGTACTCGTGCGCGACCTTGGCAAGCGCCAGCGCCAGGTTCAGCCAGGCCCGTTCGCCGTCGCGGGTCACCCGGGACATGATGTCGGCGCCGAGGAGCTCCAGGTTGTCGCCGCTCGGCACGACGTCCAGCTGCGGGCGGACGTCGCGGATGATGTGCAGCGGCCGGCCGCGCAGGATCGCGTCCTCCAGGCCCTCGCCGTTGTCGTCGCCCTCGCGGTCCTGGTGGCCCAGGTCCAGGCCGGTGTTCGCCTGCGGGTCGAGGTCGACCACCAGGACCCGCCGCTTGGAACCGCTCTCCACCAGCAGCTCGGCCAGCAGTACGGCCAGGTTGCACACCACGCTGGTCTTCCCTTGGCCGCCCTTCCCGTTGATCACCGCGATCGTCCTGGTCAGGCGCGGCTGCAGCCACGCCACCAGGTCCGCCAGAACGATGTCCTTGAGCGAGGGGGCGCGCCAAGACGGGTCCTCGCGCACGCTCGGCGGCGCCTCGGCCGGCTGCTGGCCGGTGGTCTGTGACGGCAGGACGGCAGGCCCCGCGAAGGTGGCAGGCACGGCGGCAGGTTGGATCATCTCTCGCTCTCGTCCTCTCGCGGGGTGTCCCGGAAGCTGGAGCACCCGACAGTGCTCATCGCACTATCCAACCGCACGCGGACCCTTCTGCGGCGCACCTCGCCCACCCCCGCGCACCGCGCCTCCCACCCGCCAGAGGGACGGGCGGAGCACATGACGGGGTGGCCATCCCCGCGCGCCGCTGTGCGTCCGGCGGCGCCCACGCAAGCGGGCGCGGCACCGCGTGCACGGGCGCGCGTCACATCGCTCTCCACTGCCAGCGCGATCACGCGAGCACCGACGTGGATACGCGCGGATGTGATCCCGGGAACCCTTCCGTGGTTGTACTCGTGCACACACCCGTTCCTGACGGTGCGTGCACCTCCACCTCCGCGCCAGTGACCACCAGCGCCTGCGCGTGCGCCCAAGAAAGCCGACACGCCAGGGCCAAGCGTGGCGTTCACCAAAGTGTGACCAAGGCCGTGCAGAAGATCGGTCCTTTGTGCTTTCTTTACTCGCACTCTGTGGAGTTGAGCGGTACGCGGCCGCACTCTGAAACGGCCTCTGGCCTGCGGAAATAGGCTGATGCGGACTGCCCGCCGACCGCCTCGGTAACGGTGGTCTGCAAGCGGATGACCTCGGCAACGGCCAGGGTGCCAAGTCTTCCCGTCCGGCCTGACCTGCAGAATCTCCGGATCATGCTCCGCCGGTACAGCACTACTGTCTGTCTCGTCACATGACCGGTGATCATCGCCGGGCGGGTACCGAGACGAAGGGCAGCGGACGTGCATGCACTCGTGACGTGGCTGGAGAGCCACCCCGGCTATGTGGTCGCCGCAGTCGTGGCGGCCACCGGCGCGTGCGCCGCCGCCATGGTCCTCCGGGCCGTGATCCGCTCGCGGACCCAGCTTCGTCTCGCCAGGATCGCCCAGGGGGAGAAGCTGGAGAGCTGGAAGCTCAGCTCCGGCTCCGCGATCGCCGCGCTCGGCGCCCTGCTCGCCACCGGTGTGGGCCTGAATACGAACTGGCATTTCGTAGGTGACAGGCTCCAGATCACCGACAAGTACGAGCGGCTGATGCTCTTCGCCGTGGCGGAGACCGCCCTGCTGGCGTGCGCGCTGATGGCCCGGCAGTCCCTGCGCGACAGCGCCAAGCCCCCCAAGGACGACCAGCCCGGCACCCCGGGCACGACCGGTGTCGCCGGGAAGCTGGTGTGGGTGATCACGGCGGTGGCCTCGGTGTCCGCCGTCGCCGAGTCCCGGGACATCTACGGCGCGATCTTCCGGATCGGGTTCGGTCCGCCGGCCGCCGCCGTGCTGTGGCACCTGGCGATGGGCATCGAGATGCGCCACGGCGGCCGCAGCACCTCGGCCAACCTGGTGGTGCTGCTCGCCCGGGAGGCACGTGAGCGCCTGCTGTCCTACCTCGGCATCACCGAGGGGGAGCGCAAGGCCGACCAGATCCGCCGGGACCGGGCGTTCGGCCGGGCCGTGGAGCTGTCCGTGCGCCTGGCCCGGCTGCCGAAGGGCTCCCGGCGGGCGGTGCGCACCGCCCGCCGGCTGCAGGTCGAGCTGCGGACCGCCGGCGTCGCCCGTGACCCGCGCCTGCGCGAGCTGCTGCGGATGGAACTCGCGGTCGCCCAGCACGCCGACGGCCTCACCCGGATGCGGCAGCCGAGCCCGTTCGCTGGCGAGGCCGCTGTCGCCCCCGCCGGTTCGCTGTTGGCCCGTGTCGCCCTGCCTGTCGTGTCGCCCGCGGCCGCCGCTGTCGGGGCGACAGGCCCGGTGTCGGTGTCGGGTGGCGCTGTCGCCCTGTCGGGTACGACCCGACAGGCCGTCATGTCGGGGTCGGTCCCGGCTGTCGCCTCCCGTGCCGTCACGGCCCGGGTGTCGGCCGGTGTCGGGTCGGCCTCGCCGGTGTCGTGCCCGACAGCGGTTGTCGCCCCGACGGCCGCCACGGGCGCCGTGTCGCCCACGGCCGCCTCGGTGTCGGGTGCGGCCCCGGCTGTCGCCCGACAGGCCGCTGTCGGGCCCCTGGCGGCCTCTGCCGGGCCGTCTGTCGGGTCGGCCGCCCTGGTGTCGGGCGGGCCGGCCTCCACGGCGACGAGCGGGGCGACGGCGCTCGCCGTCCAGCCCGCCGCAGCTCAGGCCCCTTCCGCGCCGGGCACCGACCCCCGTCTTGAGCAGATCCGGCTGTGGCTCCAGGCCGAGCCGGGGCTGACGGGTGCGGAGGCCGGGCGTCGGCTCCAGGAAACCGAGCGCACCGGACAGCGGCTGATGAAGCAGGTCAAGGGTCAGGCCCGACACCTGCACGCCGTTCACGGGCCGGGCCCGGCCGTGTCGCCCTGACCCGACACCCCGACACACCCCGACAGCCCGATACCGGTCGCCGGGGGGACCCCTCCCCCGACACGGCGACAAGCCACCCGACATGCGGTGTGTCGGGTGGCGGGTGCCGGGTTGTCGGGAGGGGGCAGGGCGACAACCCGGCCCGACAGCCGGCCGTGTCGGGGCGACATCTCGGGCAGGCGGCCAGCCATACCCCGCCATCGCTCAGGACGGGCGGCCCTGGCCCGGACGCCCGAACGGCGCCGGGCCGTCAGCGGTTCGCTGACGGCCCGGCGGGGGAGCGGGGGAGGGCGTCACCGGTCCCCGGGGCCCTGGTGGATCAGCACCAGGGCGGTGGCGTCGTCCCGGTCGCCGCCGCGAACCCGCCTGGCCGCGCCGACGAGGGCCTCGGCGAGCGCACCGGGGTTGTGCCCGTAGGCGCGCAGGACCCTGCCCACCAGTTCCTCCAAGGTCTGGTGGTCGACGCTGTCGTGCACGCCGTCGCTGGTGAGGATCACCACCGGGTCGGGGATCTCGACCTCGCGGACGGTGGCGACCACGGCGGTGGAGAGCGAGACCCGCACCCAGGCGTCGTGGTGCGCGGCGATCTCGGCCGGCACTTCGTTGTGCTGGCGGACCCACTGGCCCATGGTCTGGTCGGTGGAGTAGAGGGTGAGCCGCTCGCCGTCCCAGCCGTAGGCGCGGGCGTCGCCGACCCAGGCCACCCGGGTGGTGCTGTCGCCGGGGGCGGTGACCGCGACGGCCGCCACGGCGTCCGGCTCGGGTTCGTCACCGGCGCCGGGGTCGGCGATCAGCTCGCCCGCACCCAGGAGCCCGGCGAGCACGCCGCGGCGGGCGGCCGTCCGGGCCGCCACTTCGGCCAGCAGGCCGGCGGTGCGGGCCACCCGGTCGGAGTGCCCGATGCCGTCGACCAGGGCGGCCCCGACCGTCTCGTCCGCCAGGACGAAGAGAGCGGTCGCGTCGCCCGAGGGAGCGGTCGAGCCCTCGCGGGTGGCTGCCGCCGTCTCGATCCGGGTTCGCTCAGTGGTAGTCATGGCCGCAGCCTAGGGTGCCGCGCGACACGGCGTCAGCGGAACGGTGACGCCTCAGCCTCCCGGGGACCGAGGCCCCCTCACGGAGTGCAGCCAGGTGTTGAACGCCTCGCGGTAGCGGGGTCCGCCGGGACCAGGGTGGAGGGAAACGGGCTCGGGGCCGTCGCCGGGACGCCAGAGCGGACCGGCCGGCGGGTGGGCGGGCAGCGTGTCGTGGTGGCCGTCCCAGGTGGCGACGGTGAACCCGGCCCGAGCCAGGGGCGGGTCATAGGTGGCGTCCACGAGCACCCAGCGGTCACCGATGCGCACCTCGGTTGCGGTGTGGACGTCCTCCCGGCTGGCCAGCAGCAGGACCTCGGCGGGCTCGGCGGGGAGCCGGTAGAGCCAGCGGACCCGGCGGACAGGGTATCCGAGCCGCCGGAACTCGCGGCCCAGGTACGCCGACTTGGCCAGGCAGTCGCCGCGGCCGGCCGCGAGGAGGCTGTCGGCGTCGTGCGCGCCGTCGGTGGCGTACGGGATCGCCCTTACCGTCTCGAACAGGCGAAGCCGCCGGTCGAGCTCCCCGGCCATCAGCGTTCCGCCGAGGGCTGCACCAGGTCGAGGACGACAGCGGTGGCATCGTCGCGGCAGCCGTCCGCGCCCGGTTCGGCGGCGGCGACCAGGACCTCGGCCAGGGCCTGCGGGTCGGCGTGCTCGCGCACCAGGCGCTCCAGCACCTCGGCCTTCACCTGATCGTGCACGCCGTCCGAGGTCAGCACCAGACGGTCGCCGGCGGGCACCGAGACGAAGGGGACGGTGGCGGGCACCGCGCTGCCCAGGGTCACGCCGACGAAGTCGGCCAGGGCGTGTACGGGCACCTCCGCCCCGGCGGCCCGGCCCAGGTAGGCGGCGAGGTTGTGGTCGGTCGTCAGCTGCTGCAGCACCGCGCCGTCCCAGCGCCAGGCCCGGCAGTCACCCGCCCAGACCAGTTCGGCGCCGCTGCCGTCCGACCGGGTCACGGCCAGGACGCCGACCGCGTCCGGGTGGCCCGGGTCAGCCAGCAGCAGCCCCGCTGACAGCAGGCCGGCCAGGCCGCCGCGCACCGCGCCGACGCGCACGGCCGTCTCGGCCAGCAGGGGAGCGAGGCGCACGACGTCCTCGCCGTGGCCCATCCCGTCGACCACCGCCACCGCCGTCCGCCCGGTGAGTGCCGACCGGTAGGTAGCCGTCGCGTCCGCGAGCGGCCCACCCGTCCCCTCGCGCGTCGCCGCCCCGATTCGCAGGTCCTGATCCACCGCTGCCTCCCTCAGTCCGGCCCGTCCCCCTTGCGGGGCAGGCCCCGTTCTTCCTATCGGCCCGGGGCGGCGCCGGGGCACGGTCTTGGCGCACGATTCGGAACGGATGTTCCCGGCCGTCCACCGCCGGGCCGGATGCACGGCCTGCCGTGCAATCGCCGGTGCCGACGCCCGGCCCCGGGCTGGGCGTCACCGTTCCGCTGACGCCCAGCCGCGCCGGCCCGCCCCGAGGTGAAGTCGGGGGTCGAGGAACAACGGAGCGAAGACCGGCGCCAGCGGGCTTGCCACAGATAACGGGGCCGCTTCGCGCAGTCCAACGCGAGCAGAATCGCAGCTCAGCATCACCGGTACCGCAGATATTGGGCTGTTATCTGCGACTGGCGGTTACGGAGAGTACAGACGCCGGTTTCCGGTCGGATGTTCCTCAACCCTCAAGTCTCCCGCGCGCCGGGGCCGGCCCTTCCAGGTAGCGGCGCGAAGCGCCTTCTTTCCTTGACCGAAGCCACCGGGCGGGCCGCGCCCGGCACCGCCCGTGAGGCCGCCCCGCGGCCGAGGGGGCGGGGACGGAGCAGCGCGGGCCGCACAGCCCGCACCCGGATTCGGTGCTCGCCGCGCACCTCCTTCGGCCTTCCTTTCAGGTCTTTTCTGCTCAGCCCCACCGGCGCGACCGGCCGGGGTGGGTGGTCGGGGACGGCAGATGTGATGCCGCGCGGTGCTGTGCACGGGGCCTCCCCGGCCCGTACGGAGCCGCAGGGCAAGGCAGTTGGCCCGCCACTGGCCCCGTGCGCGGCGCCGCTCCGCTTCGGCCGCCCTCGGGCGGCTGTCTAAATCCAGGTTTATCTACGTAGAAAAACTGGGGTGCGCAAGCGCCTCCGGCGCGGCCGGACGGTTTATCTACGTGCTTTCGTTTCCCGCCGTTCGCACTGGTTGCCGCCTCTCGTACGCCTTCACGACGTGCACGGGGCAGTCAGGGTGAACTGCGCTGACTGGGGCGGGGGTTCGGGTCCGCCGATTTCCCTTTTGGTTTATCTACGCAGAAACTAATCCCATGGGTATGACGGTGCTGGCACTGGAACCGGCCGATCGAGCCGCCTTTGACGAGGCGGCGGCCGACTACTTCGCGGTCGAGAAGCGCTGGCTGGAGAAGGCGCGCGCGGCAGCCGAGGAGCTGCCCACCCGGGCGGATCGGGCTCAGGCCCGGCAGGAGGTCCGGGCCGAGCTGGCCCGCCGACGGGCCAGCGGCGAACTGATCGGCAACCGAAGCCTCATGGTCGCGGCCGGGTTGCGGCAGGTGCTGGCCGAGCGCGGCCTGGCCGGCGACTACGAGCCGGTGCCTCCCGGCACGATGTCGCGGGGGCGCCCGGTGGGCGACACCGACCGCAGGCACGGCCACGTCCGCGGCGAGGGCGGGTTCAAGGCGACTCTGCGCCTTGAACTCCCGGCCGACCTGGAGGAGCAACTGCGACGGGCCGTGTACTGGCACACGTGGGAGGTGATCGAGCAGCTGCGGAAGTGGGCCGACAAGTGGGGTGAGGCCCCGGAGATCAGGCTCCAGCGGGCACAGGCCAAGGGCGTGCCCGCCGTCCTGGCCGCGCTGGCGGCGGTGCTCGCACCGCGGGCGACCCGGGCCGCGCTGGAGGAACGGGAGCGGCTGCGCGCCCAGATCGTGACGACGGGCGACCTGCTGCGCGAGGCGGTGCGGGCCGTGGCCGGCGGGCTCGCCCAGGAGGAACTGCCGCTCGACTTCACCGTACGGGAGCCGGACGAGGAGGATTTCTACCGCGACGCCCTTCCGGACGTCTAACTCGCCCCAAGCGAAGGCCAGTTGACGAGGAGGCCCCCCGGACGGTGTCCGGGGGGCCTCACGTTGTCCGGCTCAGATCGCCAGATCCTCCAGGCGCTGCAGGATCTCCTCCCGCTCGCGCTCGCCCTGCTCGCGGACCTCGGCGAGCACCGCCAGGTCCACCACCGCCTCGATGCCGGTCCGGACGGCGTCGAGCAGCTGCGTCGGGCTCAGCGCCTCGGCCTGGACAGTGGCGTGCATGTGCTCGCCGCGCCGGTCGGTGCCCTTCTGCGGGGCGGAGGGCAGACGGTGCTCGCGGATCTGCTCCGGTGTCACGGCAAGCCGGGTGAACGTCGGCTGCCGGTGGCCGTCGAGGATCTCCTGCCGGGTCAGCTCGCTGTAGCCGTCGGTGAGCTCGCGGACCAGGTCGTCGCGGGCGAAAGCGGCGACGTCCTCGGCCGCGCTGTCCAGGATGGACAGTCCCGACGGGTCGTAGTCGCCGACGTGCAGGACCCTGGTGGCCACCTCCCGGCGGGTGATCCGCATCGCGGCCCCGTACTTGGCGGTCACCGAGTCGAACCCGCCGCTGGAGTAGACCGTCACCCCGTAGTCGTGGGCGACCCGGGCCACCATCGGCACCATGCCGGCCGCCTCCACCCACAGCTCGACCGCGGTCGGCTGGCCGGCGTCCAGGGCCCGGCAGTAGTACCGGGCACCGCCCCGGACACTGTCCCAGTAGCTCTCGGGGCCGTCGTAGCCGAACGGCGCGCTGACGCTGCCGCCGTCGTCGCGGATGGCGTGCATGTCGATCAGCCGGGCCCGGCGGGCGCGGTTGAGCGTCTCGGTCAGCCGGTCGTACGCCTTCTCGGTCTTGTCGTACCCGAAGGCTCCGACCAGGCGGTAGAAGACCTGGCGGGCGGTCATCGGGAGGTATTCGCGGTTCTCGTGCAGCACGGCCTTGACCTGGTCGAGCAGGTCGAGGGTGGCGGCGCGCGGCGCCCACTCGGCGAAGCCGCGCGGACGGGTGCGGGTGTAGACGCGGCCCGAAACGGTGGTCATGATCGCCTCTCCTTTCTCGAACGCCTGTTCGATCAGTGCTCGGGGGCCATGTCGACAAAGCGGGAGTAGTGGCCCTGGAACGCCACCGTGATCGTGGCGGTCGGGCCGTTTCGGTGCTTGGCCAGGATCAGGTCGGCCTCGCCCGCGCGGGGGCTCTCCTTCTCGTAGGCGTCCTCCCGGTGCAGCAGGATGACCAGGTCCGCGTCCTGCTCCAGGGAGCCGGACTCCCGCAGATCACTGGCCACCGGCTTCTTGTCGGTGCGCTGCTCGGGCCCGCGGTTCAGCTGGGAGAGCGCGATGACCGGCACCCCGAGCTCCTTCGCCAGGAGCTTGGTGCCCCGCGAGATGTCGCTGACTTCCTGCTGGCGGCTCTCCGCCCGGCGGCCGCCGTACTGCATGAGCTGCAGGTAGTCGATGATCACCAGGCCGATGCCCTCGCGCTGGTGGAGGCGGCGGGCCTTCGCCCGGATCTCCATCATGGACTGGTTGGGGCTGTCGTCCACCCACAGCGGGGCGTCGTTGATCTCGGGCAGCCGGCGCCCGACCCGAGTCCAGTCGTCCTCGGTCATGTTGCCGGACCGCATGTGGTGCAGCGCGACCTTGGCCTCGGCCGACAGCAACCGCATGTTGATCTCGTCCCGGGACATCTCCAAGCTGAACATGCCCACCCCGATCCCGTGCCGGATGGCCGCTTCCCGGGCAACGTCCAAAGCTAGGGTGCTTTTCCCAATGGCCGGACGGGCCGCGATGAGGATCATCTGGCCGGGCTGCAGACCGTTGGTCACCGCGTCCAGGTCCGCGAACCCGGTCGGCACGCCGGACAGCTTGCCCTTCTCCCGCTTACCCAGCGCTTCCAGCAGGTCCATCGTGCCCTCCATGCTGGTGGAGGTGCGGATCACCTGCTCTTCCGTGCGGATGTTGGTGACGGCGCTGACCTCGGCCTGCGCGGTGTTGACGATCTCCTCCACGTCGCCCTCGCCCGCGTAGCCCATGCCGGCGATCCGGGTACCGGCCTCCACCAGGCGCCGCAGCACCGCCTTCTCCGCCACGATCTCGGCGTAGTAGCCGGCGTTCGCCGCCGTCGGCACCGAGTTGACCAGCTTGTGCAGGTAGGAGACACCGCCGGCCCTGGCGAGCTCACCGCGCTTGGTCAGTTCGGCCGCCACCGTGATCGGGTCGGCCGGCTCCCCCGCCACGTACAGGTCGAGGATGGCGCTGTGGATCAGTTCGTGCGCCGGGCGGTAGAAGTCGCCGGGCTTGAGTACCTCCAGCACGTCCGAGATGGCGTCCTTGGACAGCAACTCGCCACCCAGGGTGGAGACTTCGGCGTCCAGGTCCTGCGGGGGAACCCGCTCGAACCCCTCGCCCTGGCCGTCGTCGCCGCGCCGACTGCGGGGCGAGGACTCGGTGCTGTCACTCCAGTCGAACGGCTCCGACTCCGGGCCCTCGGTCGGCTCCGGCAGGTTCTGCGTGGGTACGCTGGTCATCAGATCGTTCCTGTTCGAGAGATGGGTGTGATCGGTGGCCGCCGGGGCCTGGCAGGGCTGTACCGGCGGCCTTCATGCTGTCCGGGGTGCTCAGACCTCGGCGGCGGCCTCGGCCCGCATGAGTTCTTCGAGCTGCGCGAGCTTCCCGGCGCGGTCCGCCGCGTCGGACTCGGCATCCATGGCCAGCTTCTTCCGGTAGCCGGCGGCGCGGCCGGTGCGCTGGCGGCTGCGCGCGTCACGGCTGGTCGGGATCGCCCCGCGCGCCGTCTTGGTGAACAGCGCCCGGACGGCCGCCGGGACCTCGGCACCCGCGGTCTCGTCCACCGGCTCGGCCTCAACCGGGGCAGCCGGGACGGCCAGGACCTGCTCGGCCGCGTAGTCCGGGCCGGCCAGGCAGATCGTGCAGGTGCTGGCCTCACGCTTCGGGTGGTACTGGCACGGCTCCAGCAGGCCGGCCGCTGCCTGGTCGGCGTCCGGGCCGCCAGCAGCGGGCCGGTAGCGGGGGAGGGCACCGAGCCGGTACGCCAAGGTCTTCGGGTAGCTGTCGATCGGCCGGGCCCCGCGCTTCTCCTCCGTCAGGGCCGCCACCAGCTCCGGCCCGAGCGGCCACCCCTGGTCTACGTGGACCTGCACCAGCAGGTTCGTGGTCCGCTTCGCCACCGTGATCCCGCACTCCCAGGGCCCCGGCAGGCTACGGAGGAACTCGAACGCTGCCAGCTTCAACGCCGCGGCCTCAGCCCGGGAGGGCTTCTTGGTTGTCGCGGAGCGAATCCCTCCCCCTCCCGGTCCGGCCTCAGCCGCGACGGGCGGGACCGGTGTGGTGTGAGGGAAAGAAGGGAGGGTTTTAACCTCCGGGGGGGTGTGGGGGGGTGCAAGTTCCCCGCTTCCCGACAGCCGGTAAGCGGTCTGACCTGCGGGAACACCCTTCGCCCCGCTTACCGGCTGTCGGGAAGCGGGCACCCCGCTTCCTGGCACCCGGTAAGCGGTCTGACCTGCAGAAATGCCATTCGTCGCACTATCGGGCCGCTGTGCTTCCTGGCACTCGGTAAGCGGGATGACCTGCGACTTTGCGAAGGCCAGCGCAGCCACCTGTGCCTGCGCGCGGGCCAGCGTCTCGGGCGAAGTGGTGCCCGTCCCGTGGTCCGGGTTGTCCGCCGGGTCTTCGTACGCGAGGTACACCACGGGGCCGAAGCCGCTGCCGTTCTCCCCCGGGAGCTGGACGCGGTGGATGTAGCCGGCCGCGATGATCCGGGCGAACGACTCGTACACCGATCCTCGGCCCACCAGGATGTCGTCGTTCTTCGAGCTGCGGATGCCGAGGCTCTGCAGCCGCTTCCAGAGGATCGGCGGGGTCAGCGGCTCGCCGCTGGCGATGGCGAAGAGAATGTGCGTCAGCACCAGGTGGTCGAGGGCGTGGACCAGAATGCCGCCGAACGTCATCCCCCGGTAGACCGTGACGGCCTTGGCCCCCGTGGCCCGTAGGACGGTCCCGGACTCTTCGATCCCGAACGCGTTGGTCATCGGGTCACCGCCGACGTGCCAGTGCCGACGGGCGACGACACGCCACCCATTCGGCTGATCATGCCCGTGCTGCATCCGGCGGACCCGCCACCAGGCCGGACAGTCGAGAAACGGCTGAAAACACGCATGTACCAGTGCCTCCGCCGCCGCTACCTGGCGACTCCTTCACTGGTGCGGTTTCCCGAGAGGTGCGCTGCCGGTACCATTGAGGCAGCGCTGGGATACGGCGGTGGGTCTGGACTCCAAACGGAGCCGCACACCAACCGGCCGGCGCCAGAAAAAGGGTCGTCATTCCAGTGCGACGACTTATTTCAAGGGAACTCGGCCAGTCCGCCAAGATCAGACGAGTCCCGGGTGAGCCCCCGCAGGCAGGATGCCGCGGGGGTTTTGCCTTGCCCAGCCGTCGCAGCCAGGCAAGGTTTCTACTTCTCCCGACCATGCGGCCGGGCACAACTGTGGCGGTGAGCTGCAGGTCACGCAACGATCACCGGCAGCCACCATACCCGGTCGACGGCTAAACGTCTCCGTCGTCAGGTTGCAGGGCGTAGACCCGGCGCGTCGTCAGCAGACCCGCCTCGCTGAGCTCCTGGTAGGCGTCGGTGACCATGCGGCGGCTGAGCTCCAGCGCATCCGCGAGTTCACTGATCACCGGCATCAGGTCAAGCCCGTCCCCCCGGACGGCTCTCTTGGCGAGTTCCCGGTACACCCGTTCGGCGTTGACGGAACACTCTTCCAGCCGATCTGTTGTGCTGGTATCTGCCATCGGAGGACTCCTGCTTGGTTCGCTTGGTGGGGCCAGCAGAGCAGCCGGCCCCACCAGGGCGGCCTAGTTGCTGGCGGGCAGGGCGTAGTCGTAGTTCGAACTACGGCCGCTGCCCGAGATGCTGATCCCGTACTCAACCACGATGCCGTCGGCGGTGGTCAACACCGTGGAGGAGACCTTCACGGCGGCCGGCAGTTCCAGCGCGAGCGCCTCAGCGTCCTCGGGCGTGGCAAGCCGGGTGTCGATCGAGTCGGACCCGTCCACGGCCTGGAGACCTACCTGCATCTCCAGGTAGCGCCACGATCCGGCGGTGATTCGATCGGCCACGAGGAGCTCCGGCGCGGCCTCGGCGTGGGCCCCGTCGTACCAGCTGGTGGAGGCAGAGCGCGGCTTGTCGTCGGCTCCGAAGGTGACACGGACCCGCTTGATCGCAGGAGCGCCGGCCTCGATGCCGAGGATGGCCGCGACGTCGTCCGGCGCGCTCACCAGTTCGGCAGAGGTGATCTTGGCGTACTCGCCGGGGCTGTAGATCCTGCCGGTCCGGCGGACGGCGAGGGCGCGGTCGCGGCCGGACAGGTGCGGGGGCTCGTTGACGACCGTGCCCCGGTGCCGGGTGCTGGTGACCAGCTGCTCGGCCTGCAGGACGGCGTAGGCCCGGCGGACGGTCACCTCGGACCATCCGAGCTGGGCGGCGAGGTCCACCTGGCGCGGGAGGAGGCTCCCCGGCGGGTAGGTCCCATCGGCGATCTGGCCACGGAGCTGCTCGGCGAGCTGCTGCCACTTGTGGGTGTTCTGCGGAGGCATGACGGCCCTTTCGGAGTCGGCGATGGCCTCAGCATAGCGTTAACGGTGTCGTTATTGACAACCCCTCAGATCGGCTGTCAGAGTCATCACATCGCCAGCCGGACCGGGATGCGACCCCGGGAAGGTGAGCGAAAACCTGCACTACATCCACGCCCAAAACGGGCGCTGCGGATCAGGGATGCGACCCCTGACCCGCAGCTCTCGGCAGACGGCACCCCTCACCACGATGAGGAGTTGATCTACCGATGCGCACCATCATCCCGGTTTCCGCCCTGCGGACCGAATCGCCCATGAGCGTCTTGGCCACGGCCGACGAGGTCGAGGAGCTCTCGTTCCACCTCGGCGTTGACCTGTTCGCCTACGCCGACGACCTGACCGGCGAGAGTGCGGAGGAGAAGGCCGGCCGCCTGGCCGCCGCCCGCGACATGCTCGCCGATGACCCGGACATCTACGTCCGCACCCTCGGCACCGCCGCCCGCTCGGCCCGTCTGGCCGCCGGCGCCGACGTCGCCGTGCTCCGCCCGACCATCCCGGCCGCCCTCGCCGCCAAGCCCTGGCTGGCCGGCGCCCGACCCGGGACGGGGGCGGCGGCGTGAACGCCCTCGGTATCAACCCCAGCGACCTGGTCCTCGGCATCGTCACCCGACTGCGCGTGCTCGCCCCCGTCGGCCTGGTCCTGTGGCTGCTCGGCGTCGAGATCGGCCCCGTCGTCCGCCTGCTGCTGGTCCCCGCCGTCCTGGTGATCCTGGCCGTCGACACCCTGGCGCACACCGCCCCGGCCGCCCAGGCCCCCGCCGGTGGCACCTTCCGCGTCCGGCCCGGCGCTGGGGCCAGCTGATGGCCGCCCGCCGCCCCAGCGCGGGGAGCAAGCGTGCCAGCAGGCGAGCAAGCAAGCACGCCAGCATGCTGATCATGGTTGGTGACCTGGCCATTCTCGCCCTTGCCGGGTGGATGACCTACAAGCGGATCGCCGCCGGGGAGCCGGTGCTGGTCAACCTCGCCGCCGGCCTGGCGCTCTACCTGCTCGGCTGGCTCGGCCTGCACTGGTTCCTCCGGGCCGGCCGATGAACACCGCCGAGGCCCGCGCCGCCGCCGACGAGCTCGCCCGTCAGGTCGCCCAGCACCAGGCCGAGCTCGCCCGGCAGGCCGAGCAGAACCGCATTGCCGACGCGGCCCGTGCCGCCACCCAGCCGTCCACCCCCTGACTTCCGGGAGCCCCCGATGAACCCGATCACCACCGCCCTGCAGACCGCCGTCATGGTCGCCCGCCGCGCCGTCGGCGACGCCACGTTCAACTTCCTCACCAGCACGAACAAGAGCGTCGGCCTGGCCGCCGCGCTCGGCCTCGCGTGGGTCCTGGAGCTCGGCGCCCTGCGGATCAGCCCCACGGCCGCCACCATCGCCCTCGCGGTCGCCTTCGCCGCGGACGTGTGCGCCACCGCCTGGTGGAAGTACGCCGGCCCGCTGCCGATCGACAACGCTCCCCACTACGAGACCCCCGTCGACGCGATCGAGCACATGATCTCCGTCGGTGTGGACCCGGTCGAGGTGGAGCGCATCTTCGATGTCCGGCTGATCGACTACACCCGGCTCTACCCCCAGCTCCAGACCGTCGAGACCGTCGAGGCGGCCGACCCGGAGACGGTCCGGTGAGCGCCCCCCACCGGGCGCCTGGCGCCCCGGCAGCCGCCCGCGTGATCGAGCGCGCGCAGATCATGCACGACGCCAAGCGCACCGGTGACATCGACCTGATGCGCAATACCGCCCAGCTGCTGCACGACACCTTCCCCAACGTGCCCCGGCCCGAGGAGACCCCCCGATGATGAGCGACTACTACGAGGAGCGGCGGCGCGAGAAGCGCGAGAGCGCCGAACAGGCCCGCGAGGACAAGAAGCTGGCCGCCGAGCTCCAGCGCCAGGCCGAGGCCGACCGCGCGGACCAGGTCCGGCGCGACAAGCGCGAGGCCGAGGGCCGCACCCGGCGGGAGCGGGCCGAGCGGGCCCAGCGCCGCGCCGCCCAGGTCGCCGCCGCCCGAGGCTGGCTGGCGGCCGAGGCCGACACCGCGTTCTCGGTCGCGCTGATCCTGCTGGCCGTGATCCCCGCGATCAGCTCCCAGGTGGGCGCGCTCACCGGCAAGACCGACCCCGGCTCGGCCGCCGCCCTGGCGCTGATGCTGGAGCTGGGAGCCTGGTCCGCCACCGTCGGCGCGTCCCGGGCGATGAAGGACGGCCGGCCGGTCACCCCGTATCGGGTGGCGATGTGGGGGTGCGCCGCCGTCGCGGCCGCCATCAACATCTCGCACAACGGCGGCTTCACCGACTGGTTCGGCCTGGTGATGGGCGCCGCGTCGATCGCCGGCGTCGCGTTCTGGGAGCTCCGGTGCGTCGGCCGACACGGCCAGAGCCGCCGGACGAAGGAGGAGCGCGCCGAGGACAAGCAGCGCAAGCTCCACACCAAGGAGCGCAAGCGCCTGCACCCCGACCTCTGGTCCACCGCCGCGGTCATCCTGGCGGACGCCGAGTACGGCGCCCTCACGCAAGAGCAGGCGTGGGCGATGGCCCGCCAGATCCACCGGGGCACCACCGAGGCCGGCCTGACCCCCGCTCTGGTCGCCCTGCGCGCCCAGTCCCGCAAGTCGATGGTGGACGCCGCCGCGCTCGACACCGACAGCGACCCGCTGTTCCCCGACACCCTCCCCGACGCCCTGCTCGCCGAGTTCACCGGCACGTACGGCTCGATGTACCGCAGCCCGCTCGGCACCACCACCGACGGCGACGACAACCCCGGCGGCACCCCCGCCGCAGTCGCCCCGAAGGCCCCCTCCGGAGGGCCCTCCGACACCCCCGGAGCCCTTGGGCGTAAAGGGAAGCGGGCATCCGGGCGGACCGCTGGCAAGACCCCGCAGAAGGCCGTCTCCGAGACCGACATCGCCAAGGCGCTGACCCTCGCCCGCGCCCTCGGATCGGTCAGCAAGCTCTCCACCGCGAACGTCCGCGACGCGATCGGCGGCGGCGCCAACGAGTACGCGATCCGCGTCCGCAAGGCGGCCGTGCAGCGCGGCCTGTGACCGCCCGCCACCGCGGGGCGGGCCACCCGACGAAGCCGGGAAGCGGCACGGGAAGGCACCCCGCAGCACCCACCCGAACCGACCGAGAAGGGGCCACCGACATGGCCGTGGACACCACCAACGAGCTGCTCGACACCGACGCCGCGATCCAGGCCGCGGGCACCTGGCTGGCCAAGGCCGATGGCCACTACCGCCAGGCCGCCAGCCTCAACCAGAACAGCGCGACCCGCCACCGCGCCGAGGTGGAGCTGAACCTGGCCCTCTACGCCAAGGAGCGCTCCGACGACCTGCGCGAGCTGGCCCACCGCAGCCAGCGCCTGCAGGCCGGCCAGACCAGCGAGACCGGCGCCACCGCCAGCTGGATCTGACCACCCCAGCACGCCAGCACGCCAGCATGCTGGCCCGCCGCACGAACCGGGGCCCCGTCACCGCGAGGGGCCCCGCCACCCCGACCCTTCCCCGCCGCGCACGGAACCGAGGAGAACGTCCCATGTCCGACGCCACTCAAACCCCCGGGCTCGACACCGGCCCCGACGCCCTGGTGGTCGACTTCACCAAGCGCCTCGGCCCCGAGGCCCTCGCCCGGCTCCAGGGCGACATGCAGCACGCCGCGATCGCCGGGTCCGACCACGGCCGCGCCTCCGCCGGGATCGGCACGCTCACTGTCCAGCCGGCCGAAGCCGACTCGGTGTACGACGGCGCCGCCCAGGAGCAGACCGAGGTGCTCACCGGCACGGTCATCCCGTCCCCGTCCGGAGCCCAGGAGCGCACCGCCTGGCGCCACCAGCCCTACCGTCCCGTGCTTCCCGAGGTGTTCGCCTCCCGCAACCACTTCGAGGCCGCGGTCGTGGACACGTGGGAGACCACGAAGAACCTCGGCGCCTACCACGGAGTGCGCGCGCCGAAGTACCTGTGGCGCGCGACCCTGACGGCCGGTCTCGGCGGGTGGGTCACCCTGCGCGACGTGTACGGCTACCTCACCGCCACCGCCGAGTACCGCGAGGCCATCCACGCGGCCAAGCGCACCAAGGGCGCCGGCTCCGACCTCGCCGATCTGCGCGCCGAGCGCAAGGCCGAGGCGAAGAAGCGCCGCCGGGAGCCCCGTACGATCGCCGCCGCCCTCGGCCTGGGCACGTACGTTGGCGTCGCTCTGTACGTCGCCCTGGTCTACGGCCTGCTCGCGGCCTCCCCGGCCGGCCTGCTCGCCTACGGCGCGCTGCTGGTCCTGGGCCGGTGGGAGCGCCAGCGCAACGCCCCCGAGGGCGAGGTGTGGCAGCTCACCGACGTGCAGCCCCTCAACGCCCCCGACCGCCCGCTCGACCTCGCCCGGGTGACCGAGATCCTGCGGATCGTCGGCGTCCTCAAGCAGGAGCAGGCGGTGGAGATGATCGGCCTGCCGATGCGCGACAAGGACGGCCAGGGCATCGAGCTGACCCTCAAGTTGCCCGACAACGTCACCGCGAAGACGGTGATCGGCAAGGCCGAGCCGATCGCCGGGGCCCTGGGCATCGACACCGAGTGGATCGACATCCGCAAGGCCGGCACCGTCAACCGGGTTTCGATCTGGCACACCAAGGCCGACCCGTTCGAGTCGCCCCGGCGCTCCCCGCTGGTGTCCTACCTCGGGCCGCTCAACGCCTGGCGGGACGGCGTGCCGCTCGCGTTCAGCAAGCGCGGAACGATCATTCACGTGCCGATCCGCGACTCGCACACCCTGATCGGCGGTGCGACCCGCTCCGGCAAGGGCATGGGCATCCGCAACCTGGTGGTGGGCGCCGGCCGGGACGTGCGGATCAACATCCGGCTGGCGGACGGCAAGCCGCCGGAGCACGGCCAGTACTCGAAGATCGCGGCCACGATGTTCAACCGCGACCCGCAGCGGCTCCTGTACCTGCTGGAGGCCGAGGTCACCGAGATCAAGCGCCGCGAGCGGGAGTTCATGCAGGCCCGGCGGATCGTGCTGGCCGAGGACATGCTCCACGACTTCCCGGTCGAGCTGGTGGGCGTGGACGAGCTCCAGACCTACACCGGCGTGGGCGACGGCGACCTGGACGACGACCTGCGCGAGGCGATCCTCAACGCCATGATCCTGATCGCCGCCCAGGGTGCGCAGTTCGGCGTGCTGATGTTCCTCGCCACCCAGTACCCGAACGTGAAGACGATCCCGGAGATCATCCGGAGCCAGTGCGCGAACTGCTGGTGCATGCGCACCTCCAACTACAAGGGCACCAACGCGATTCTCGGCGATGGCATGTCAGGGGCCGGATACAAGGCCGAGGAGATCAGCAAGGACGCCCGCGGCCTGGGCTACCTGGACATGGAGGGCGTCGGCATCCAGCAGGCCCGCTCGATGCTGATCGACGGCGAGAAGTCGGACGACCTGCGCGTGGCGATCGACGCCGGGTACAACCTGCGCGGCGAGGCTGGCCGCCTGCCCGGCCAGTTCGAGGACCCCATCGAGGAGTACCTGATCAAGCGGACCGGCCGCACCTCGGCGGCCGGCGGCACCGCAGGCATGGGCCTGCCGATGCTCCCCGCGGTCGGCTCGCGCGGCATCCTCGCCCAGATCCGCAAGGCGTTCGAGAAGGCGGGGAACCCGGCCTTCCTGCCGAGTGTGCGGATCGCCGAGCTGTTGCACGTGATGGACCCCTCCGCGGGGTGGGCACAGCAGCCGGACGAGAGCGACCGCCAGTGGTCGACCCGGGTCGGCACCCGCCTGGCGGGCGAGTTCAAGAAGGCCCTGGCCGGGACCGGCCGGAGCCTGGCCAGCACCAAGGACACCGACGGCCAGGCGCGCGGGTTCGCCCTCGCCGACGTCCTCGCCGCAATCGGCGCATAACGGGGCAAAACGGGTGTCCGGGCAGGTGTCCGGCCCCGTAAAACCCCAGGTCGCGGGGTGTCCGGACGGTGTCCGGACCCCACCGCGAGGTGTCCGTCGCCGGACGCCTCCGAGGCCCCCGGACACCGTCCGGACACCCCGCTGACCAGGACAAACACCCACAAACCACCCCACCCGGACACCGTCCGGACACCCCGAGAGGCGGAGCACGATCATGTGGCAGGCCACCGGCACCGACCCGTACGAGACCCCGGTCTACACCCCGGCCGCCCTGCCGGCGCCCCTCCCCGTGGCCTTCGGGCACCAGGCGCTCGCCCCGGCACCGATCCCGCCCGGCCACCCCGGAATGACCGTCCAGCACGTGCTCCTCCCCGACGGCCGCACCGTCCCGGCCTACGTCCCCAGCCCGGTGATCGTCCAGCCCGCCCAGCGCCCCGCGTACCGGGTGAGCGAGGACCCGATGGTCGGTCGCGGCCTGGCCGGCGGGGCCTGGCTCGCCGGGGGCGGCGTCGCCGCGTGGGGAGTCGGGGCTGGGCTCGGCCAGGTGCTGGAGGGCCTCGGATCCCTGGTGGTCAGCTTCGGCCAGCTCGCCGCCGGGGCGGGCGGCGCCGTGCTGACCCTCGCCCTGGCCGCCCTCATCGTCAAGCACTTCGCGGCGGGTGCCGGCACCGGACCGGCCGCTCTCGCGCCGGGGGCCGGGGCCGACCTCGGCACCGCGGCCGCGGTCGCCAAGACCGTCGTGGTCGCCCCGCAGCAGTACATCGAGGCCCGCAAGGTCCGGATCAAGCACATGACCGGCGGCTCGCAGAACATCCAGCTCTGACCGCCCACCCCTTCACCAACGGAGGCATTCACCATGTCCAGCACCGGCCGCACCACCCCCTGGCAGGCCATCACGGTCTCCGCCGCCGAGGAGACCACCGCCCGCTGGCTGGCCAGCACCCGGCCCGGCGACCTGGTCGTGCTCATCGGCGCCAGTGGGGCGGGCAAGACCACCCTGCTCGGCTCCGTCCCGCCCCACCGGGTCGTCAGCCTGGACGCCCTGCGCGCCGGGGTCTCCGAGCCCGGCGACCAGAGCGCGACGCCCGACGCGGCGGTGCTCCAGCACCTGCTGCTGACGATGCGCCTGCGGCGCGGGGCCACCACCTACACCGATTCGACGTCGGTCGACATCCACCACCGTGCCCAACTGGTCGGCCTTGCCCGCCAGTTCGGTGTGCGCCCCGTGGCTCTGCTGGTCGGGACCGAGCTGGAGGTCTGCCTGCAGCGCAACGCCGCCCGGCCGCCGGCCACCCGCGTGCCGGAGGACGAGGTGCGCCGCCAGCACGCCCTCGCCCTCGCCGCCGTCGCCACCCTCCCCGGCGAAGGCTTCGCCGAGATCCTCCACCACCGCCCCGCCTGACCCAGGCCCTCCCCGGCCCGCACCACCACGACCAGAAAGACGAGACCGCAGATGGCACGCTGGTTCGCCCGCCCCACGACCGCCCTCGCCGGGCCCCTGATCGCCAACGGCTCCAAAGTCGCCTGCCCGAAGTGCGGGTCAGTCACCAACCACCGACTGACCCGCCCCAAGCGACACACCGAGTCCCAGGCCCGAATCCACTGCAGCGCCGGGCACGAGTTCACCCACGCCGCCGTGCCAGCTGAGGTGGTCACCTCGGTTCGCTACAACAAGGAAGGCAAGTTCGAGATCGAGGCCGGCCGCGGCGAAGCCAAGGCCAAGGTGACCGGCGTCCTGGCGAAGGACTCGATGGCGAAGGAGCGCACGGGCGGCAAGGGCAAGCAGACCGCCCTGCAGAAGGCCGCCGCCGCGAAGGCCCCCGCCGCCGCGCCGGTCCGGCGCCCGGCCGGGGGCGGCGGCACTCTCGCCGCCACCATCAACCTGGCCGCGGCGACCGTCGGCACCGTCGGCCAGGTCGCGGGGGCCGTGGCCGGCACCGCCCAGGCCGTCGCCGGTGTCGCCCAGGCCGCCGCGACCACCACCGCCGCCGTGTCCCGGCCGGTCACCGAAGCGATCGCCACCGCCAAGGAGGGCGTCAAAGTCGGCGGCCAGCACGTGCAGGGCCGGGTCAAGCTCGGCCTGGCTGACCGCTCGGCCGCCGCCGCCCAGGCAGCCCGGTCCGACGGGTTCCGCGAGAAGGAGGCCCAGCGGGCCGCCCAGGCCGCCGAGAAGGAGGCCAACCGGCAGGCCAAGGCCACCGAGGCCGAGGCCAAGCGGAGCGAGGCCGCGACCATCCGGTGGGAGCGCGCCGCCGAGCGCGCGACCGTCCGGGTCGAGCGTGCCGCCCGGCCGCCGGTCCGCAAGCCCCGCAGGCCCCGGAAGGGCGAGCAGCCCGCGCCGAGCTCGCCGCCCGCCGTCGACCTCAGCGAGTTCAGCTGACCACCCGGAAACCGCCTCACCCCCGGCGGGCCGAACCGGCCCGCCGGCCCCACTCCCGGGGCAGCCGGCCCCCCAGCGGACGGCCGCCCGACCAGCCGAAGGAGACGACGATGACCAACAACCAGAAGGTGATCGGGAACGACAAGGCGAACAACCCGCCCAAGGGGGAGTGCCGTCAGTGCTGGCTGCACGCCTACGCCTCCCGCGAGGTGCACGCCCACCTCCGCTGGCGGGAGGACTGCCCGGAGTGTGTCAGCCACATGCACGGCCGCCACCCGGAGCACATGATCGTGAAGTGACCTGCTCCCGACCGTGAGCCCCCGCGCCGACCGGCGCGGGGGCTCACGCCTGTTCCGGCCCGCTCGCATAGCGTTCTCGGTGCAGCGCCGGGCGCCGACCCGGCGGCACCGACGAGGGGGAGCACCACATGACGGACGAAGAGGACCTCCAGGCGCGGGTGGCGATCCTCGCCACCGTGACGGTCGAGCAGGCCATCGCTCTCGCCGTGTTCATCCAGGACCGGCTCCGGCCCCGGGTTGACGAGGGGCCGCGTACCGACGAACGGCGCACCGCCGAGGCGCTGTTCGACGTGGTCGGCAGCGCGGTCGCCACGCTGGAGAGCTACCTGGTCCCGCAGCCGGGCCTGGACGAGCGGGTGGCGGCCGCGCGGCGCGTGCTCGCCGCGGAAGCGTGGGACGTGCTGGCCCGGACCGCCCTGCTCTGGGATGACCACCCTCCCTACGCCAGGCCCGTCTGGCTGGGCACCGACGTGATGGAGCAGGTCGCGCTGCAGTCCAGCCCCGTCGGGGCCTGACCGGCTGGGGCTGGCGCCGGTTGTCCGGGCCGTCCCCCTGCGGGACTCTCCCGGCTCGGCCGGCTGCCGGCGGAGGACGGGTTGCGCTGCCCGGGTGAACCGTCGCCGGCCCCCGCAACCGCCGGCGGGCGCGGGCGGTTGCGCCGGACACCGCGCCCACGCCGACCCGGGGGAGATTGCCGTGCGTCCCTTCACCACCACCCTGGCGGTCATCGCCGCCGCTGCCCTGCTGCCCGTGCTCGCCGCTCCCCAGGCCCAGGCCGCGACGCGCTCGGCCTCGGCCTGTACCCACCGCGGCGGGCCGCAGGTCTGTATCCGGGTCGAAGGGGAGGGCGAGCACGTCAGTAGGGCGGTGGCGATCTGGACCAACCCGCCCCGCGACGTGAAGGAGCGCACCGCGCATCTGCTCCTGGACGGCCGGGAGGTGCACTACTCGCAGACCGCAACCCGGCACGGTGACAGCGTCTCGGCCGAGTGGGGTTGGTTCCAGTTCTCCGGCCAGCTGTGTGTCACCTTCGACGGCGTCGCCGACCGTAAGGCGTGTGAGGACGTGTACTAGGCGCCGCGACCACCACGTCGTCAGATGTCCTCCCATCTGCGAAGGTCGGCCCGGCGAAGGATAGGACGATGCACCGCACACAGGAGTCGACGCCTGCCACCGGCCCCGCAGGGACCGCCGTCTCGCCGCCCCCGCTGCTGGCGGCTGGCCCCGGCGAGCCGCTGACCACACCCTGGTTCCTGCGGTCCCGGCAGATCGCCGCGGCCGTGCGCTTGGGCGAGCTGGCCGAAGCCGTGCAGATCGCCGAGGAGCTCCACCAGGACGTCGCCGCCGAACGCGGCACCGAGCACCCCGAGGCCCTGGCCGTCCAGGAGATCCGGGCCTACCTGGCCCACCTCGGCGGCGACCACCTGCTCGCCGCCCGGCTCTACCGGGAGACGGCGGCGGCCGCCGGCCGCGCCGGGGCCCCCGCGTACTGGACCGCGACCATCAACGCCCAGGCCAGCGAAGCCCTCGCCAACGGCCCGGCCCGGCCCGGCGCCCTCGCGCTCGCCGCCCTGCGCGCGGTGAGCGCGACCGGCCGGGCGGCCGCCGCCCCGGCCGGTCGCCGCACCGTCGTGGTCGCCCTGGTCGCCGCCGCCGTGCTGGCCGTCGCGGCGGTCCCGCCGACCGACCGGTCCGACGTCCGGCCGCAGGCGGGGGCGCCGCTGGAACTCGCCACCGCCCCCGTGCTGCTGGCGCTGGAGCAGACGCCGGCGGTGCCCGCCGTTCCTCCGCTGCCAGCCCCAGCCCCCGGCCCGACGGCGGGCCCGGCTCCGGTGGTCGAGGAGACCGAGCCGGAGCACGAGGACGACCAGGCGCAGGACGCAGACCAGGCCGTCCGGCCCGCCGCCCCCCGTAAGCCCACGCCGAAGCCCAGCCGGGGCACCGGGCCGGGCGGCCAGGTGCCCCGGCCGCAGCCGCAGGCATCCGCGCAGCAGCCGGCCGACCCGGCACCCGGCGGCCAGGGGGACGTCTGCTCGGCCGGGAGCCAGCACGGCCTCCCGCAGTACCTGGTCGACCTCTGCCGCCAGGCGTACGGCAGGTGACCCGCGCGAGCCTCTGACCAGCGCGGGTTTCAAATCCGGGCCCTCGGATGAGGGCCCGAGTCTGGCCCTCTCAGGCGATGAGTTCGCGCAGGTCCCGCACGGCCTGCTCGCCGCGCCGCTGGGAAGGGATCGCCCGGTACAGGTCGAGCGCCCGAGAGCGGGTCAGCCCGGTGCGCTGGTCGGACGGCAGCGCCAGCAGCGCGGCCACCGCCTGGCGGCACGCCTGCGCGGTGTCGCCGTCGCGCTGGTCGCACAGCGCGCCGTCGAGCAGCAGCAGGGTCCGCGCCTGATGGCTGGAGGGGCCGGTGAGCGCCAGCGCGCGGGCCTGCGCCTGCCGGGCCTGGCCGGTCTCCCCCAGCAAGGTGTAGGCGTGGGAGAGGTGTACCTGTTCCTTCTGCTCCGGCAGGGTCAGCCAGGTGTCGGCCCGCTCCCCGACGTCGAGCAGGTTGGCCAGGCGGGCGACGTCGGCGAGCGCGGCCAGGGCCTGCTCGCGCTGCCCGGTCAGGGCGTAGGCGCGGGCGGCGACGGCGGCCGCGAGGGCGGCCGACGCGGAGGGTGTGGTGCCGGCGACGTGCCGGGCCTGCTCGGCGAGAGCGGCGGCGGCACGGGGGGCGCCGTAGGTCAGCGGGGTCATCGCCTCCCGGGCGAGGATCCAGGCGTGGAGGCGCCGGTCCCCGGACTCGGCGGCCGCCGAGGCGGCGGAGGAGAACCAGGCGCGAGCCTCGCGGGCCTCGCCCAGGTCGTGCAGCACGACGGCGGCCATGCCGGACAACTTCCCTGCGGCGTGGCAGAGCTCGGCCCGGATCGGGGCCGGTTGGGGGCGCTGGAGCAGGGGCTGAAGGTCGGCGACGTCGGCGACGATCTCGGCGAGCCGGGCCGCGGGGGCGGCGCCGCCGTACCCGTAGGCGTAGTGCTCGGCCGTCGCGGCCCAGTGGTCGAGGTCGGAGGCGGGGGAGGGGTTGCCGGTCAGCGCCAGGTCGAGGTGCTGCCGGGTGTGGGCGAGGGCGGCCAGGGCGGTGCCGGTCATGCCTGCGGCGAGGGCGCCGCGCAGCAGGTCGCGGCGCTTCACGGGGTCATCTGCCAGGGCTTCATAGTCGTGCTCCGGGCTGGTGGTTCTGGCGGTTTCCTCCCAGGGTCGCAGTGCGAGGCCCAAGAGCACACCGGGGATTCTCAGTCCGTCGGCGATCCGCTCGACGCTCTCCAGCGCCGTCACCCGAGCTTCGCCACGGGCCACCAGTGATACCCGCTCGGGCTTCATTCCGCACGCTTCGGCGATCCGGTTGAAGGAGATGCCGGCCGCCCGCGCCGCGGTGAAGACGGCGGCGAAGTCGCGGGCGGCGAGCGCGGCCGCGAGGTGCGGGGCCGTCACCAGGCCCGATGGCAGGGCCGCAGGTGTCGGATAGTCAGTCATGTTGCGCCCCAGGCGAGTTCTGGCGGTCCCGTTTCCGGAACGGTACCCATCGTGGGGCCCCCGCCGTGGGGTTACCGCCGACCCGGCGCCAGTGTTCACTCGACAGTGGCCAGGCGCCGAGACACCTCTCCGCCGGCCGACCCGGCCGTGCCGCCCCGAACCCCCCGTGAACTCCGGGGCGGCCCGGCCGTCCACGCCTCCCTGCCCGCGCACTCGGTTCTGGCGGACCGCGCGAGTAGGGAGGCCCAGCCGTCCCCGGGAGGTTCCGTGAAGCCAGCAGCACGCCGTCCGCGCCGGCCCCGGCCCCCTGCCCCGCCGCCGTGCGAGGGCGCGGTGAGCCGCCGCGAGGCGTGGCTGAACCGGCCCGCGAACCAGTGGCTGGTGCCCGGGGCCTTCGCCGTCGCGCCGGTCCAGGTCGGACGGCACACCGTGGTCGAGGCCCTCGGCGTGGTCCAGCAGGTCGGCACCCACCCCTGGCGGGACGAGGAGATACCGGACCAGGTGTACCTCCGGCCGCCCGGTGGCGGCATCGAGTGGCAGGCACCGGTGCGGTCGGTGAAGCCCGCACCCCCACCCACCGGCGCCAGCGCCCGCTGACCCCGTATCGGCCCCGTCGGTACGGTCGTTGACCCCCATGGGCACCCGAGTCCGCGCCCCGGCTCCAGCGCCCGAGCAGATCCCCCCGGAGAGAGCGATGACCAGCACCAGCACCACCCCGGACACCAGCACCGCCACCACCGCGGCCATCGCGGCCGCGTGCCGCCAGCTCGGCCTGGACCTGCCCGAGCCGGTGAACCTGGCTGGGGTGCGCGACCGGATGAAGGCCGGCCACCCCGCCCTGCACGAGCGGCCCCGGCGGCTGCTCGGCCACGCCACCCTGATGCTGGACACCGTGCTGTGGGTCGGCGGCTCCGCCTCGGAGACCGGCCGCGAGGGCCTGGCCGACGTCCTGCTGCTGCTGCAGCGCGCCCAGGCCCTCGGCCCCGACGGCCCCGGCTACGTCGTGCGCCCCGACGGGACCACGCTCTGCGCGCTCTGCGGCAACACGGCAGGCCGTGAGATCGGCGCGGCCGAGCGCGAGGGCTGGTTGGACGGCCACCGCGACATCTGTACGGCCCCCACCTATCGCGCCTGAACCCTGCCGGCCCGCGCCAGCGCACCGACGGACCCCGCGTCCGTCGGCGCGCTGGCGTTTCGCCGTACCCGGCCGCGGAACCGGCCGTGCGGGTGGTCGGCCTGCCGGGCGGGGGTCCGCCGGCGGTCGGGTGCGGGTGGTCGCCTTCCGGCATCGACCTTCGGCCGATCCGGCAGTGGGCGCGCACCGGGCGTGTGCCCGCGCCGTGCGGCTCCGGCGGCCGGGTGCGGGCAGGCTCCCGCGCTGTGCGGGACTTGGGAGGCTTCGCCCGCGCGCTCAGCCTCGCGGGGGGCTCCTCCGGACCCCCGCCCCCCGCGACTCCAATTCGCGGGCGGGGCGCCGTTCGTGGCTGGCACGGGCGGGTGGCCGGGGCCCGGCGGGAACGGTGGCCGGCCGCGCGGGGGTGGCCGCACGGTGGCGGACGTCGCAAGAGGGCCGGAGGCGGTACAGGCCGATCGGGCGGATGCTGGACGGCCGGGTGGCAGGGCTCAAAAACGGCTCACTGGGAGGGGGGCGCGGATTGGGCCGGGAGGGGGAAAGTGCAGGTCAGGGGCGGTTTTGGGTTGGACAGCAGGCCCCAAGTCATGGTTTAATTGAGTCATCAAGGCGGGGAGGGCAACCCCCGCCGAGAGGCCCCGGCCGAACCGGCCGGGGGAAGCCACCGACACACCGAGGACAACGCCTTGACCACCGCTGTGAAGACCGCGCCCGAGTCCGACGCTGCCACCGAGGAGAAGCCTGCCGCCCCGGCCCCGTGGCCGCTCGCGTCCATCGCCGACCTGCTCGCCCACCCGGGCAACGTCCGCGCCACCGAGGCGGACGCGGAGCTCACCGCCTCGATCGCCGAGCACGGCATCGAGGACCCGTTGCACGTCGTCCGGCTCAGCGACGGCACGCCCCAGGTGATCGACGGTTTCCGGCGCATCGCCGCCGCCCAGGCGGCCGGACTGGAGTCCGTCCCCTACTCCCCGATCCCTCAGATCCGGGTCAGTGAGCTGACGCCCCACAAGGGCAACTTGCGCAAGGGCCTGCGGCTGACCAAGGAATTCGTGGCCAGCATCCGCGCGGACGGCGTGACGATCCCGGTTCTGATCACCACCGGCGACGGCGGCGCGCTGCTGCTGGTAGACGGGCACCGTCGTCTCGCCGGGGCGATCGAGGCCGGGCGCACCCACATGCCGTACGAGCGGCGCGAGCGCAACGCCGCTCAGCAGCGGCTCGACATGCTCACCACGGCGGTGCACCGCGCGCCGCTCACCGAGGCCGAGGTGACCGCCGGACTGTTCGACGCCGCCGAGCTTGGCGCGAGCACCGCCCAGATCGCCACCGCGTCCGGCCGCACGCAGAAGCTGGTCAAGGCCACGGTGAAGGCCGCCGGGGCCGCCCCGGTCAAGGCCCTGCGCGAGGCGGTGCCCGCCGTCGCCCTGACGCTGGACCAGATGAGCGACCTGTCCGAGCTGGACGACGAGACGGCCGCCATGAAGGAGATCGCCGAGGCCGCCACCAAGGGCGAGAACCTCACCTACGTGATCCGGCGGGTCAAGGGTCGCCAGGAGGCCGACAAGTCGGCCGCCGCCCGGCTGGTCGAGCTGCAGGCCGCCGGGGCCCGCATCCGCGAGGCGGACGAGCTGAGCGAGCGGGCCCAGCGGATCTACTACCTGCGCGACCAGGCCGGTAAGAGCTACAGCGAGGACCGGCACGCCGCCGAGTGCCGGGGCGCGGTGTTCGTGCGCGGGACCAGCGACTACACCCAGTGGTGCGCGAACCCGGGTCTGTACGAGCACAAGGTGGTGCACCCCAACGAGGCCGGGCCGCGCAAGACGGCCGCCGAGACCCGGGCCATCAAGGCCGGAAACATTGACTGGCAGGCGGCCACCGACACCCGCCGGGCGTGGGTCAAGGCCCTGCTGGCCAAGGGCCGCAAGTACACCGCCGCCGAGACCGCCGCACTGCAGAAGGCCGTCACCCTGGCCATGCTGTCCGGGTTCGGCAGCATCTCCGGCCGGTTCGGCGACCACCGCACCTTGCCGACCCTGGCGGAGCTGCTCGGCACGGGCGGCGCGCGAGAGGCGGACTTCGTCAAGCTCATGGACCGGGCCACCGCCGCCCGGCTGGTCGCCCTGGCATTCGCCAAGATCGCCGCGTGCGGGGAGATGGACGCCACCCGCGAGGCGTGGCGCGAGGACGGCGGTGGCCGCCGCACCAAGACCCGCGAGTACCTCGGGCTGCTGGTGATGCTCGGCTACACGCCCACCGTGATCGAGCAGGCCGTCATGGCCGACAAGCCGTACACGCCGAAGCCCTGACCCCCCCGCCGGGGCGGGCGGTCCGCCCGCCCCGGCCCATCCCGCCGACCACCAGAGGAGAGAGGCCGACATGAGCGCCTGCTACACCTGCGACAGCGGCCGGTATCGCTGCCCCCGCGATGAGGGCAAGGCCGGGTGCACCTTCCAGACTGAGGCCGAGAACCAGGCCGCACGCGAGGCGATGGAGCCGGAAGACGGCCCGTACGACGGCGATTGGTGACCAGGATTCACCCGGTCGGCAGGGGGTCTGAGCTGTACCTTTGCCCAGAACCATGGTTTAATTGAGTCATCAAGGCGGGGGAGGGCAACCCCCCGCCGAGACCCCCGGGGCCGACCGGCTCCGGGGAGCAACTCCACCAACAGGAGCCCGAGTTGAACGCCAAGACCTACCGCACGGACGCCCCGATCGCCGCCGGTCTCGACCTGGCCGAGCTGCTCTGGAACGGCGAGATCCGCGTCATGGCCGCCGGTCCGGACGGCGCGTGGACCGCCACCCCGGCCCACGGCAGCGTGGCCCGCGCCTTCCCGACCCCCGAGCACGTGCGCGCGTTCGCGGACTACACCCGCCACACCGCCGCGCAGGCCGCCGCCGAGCCCGAGGGCGAGTTCCTGCGGCGGATGAGCGCCAAGGCCGCCGAGATCACCGCCGTCACCCAGCGCTGACGGACCGTCTCCCCGCCACGGCCCGGCGGGAGCGGAGGGCAACCCGCCCCCGCCGGGCCCACCCACCAACACCGAGAAGGACCAGCACCGTGCAGAAGACCACCGCACCCGCCAGCACCGACACCGGGTGCTGCCAACTCGCCCCCGCCGCCGCCACCGCCGTCCAGCTTTCCGAGCTGATCCAGGCCCGCGCGATCGCCCGCCACCTGCCCGGTCTCGGGATCGAGTCCAACCGGATCGCCGCCGCGTGGGACGCCGAGGAGGCCGCCGCCGTGGTCCGCGTCGACAGCGCCCGGGGTCTGTGGGCGCTGGTGATCCCGCCGGTCGGCACCGCCTTCCCGGTCCGGTGGCGCGGCAAGCGGGTCGGCGCGCTGGACGTGCGCCGGGTGCCCGCCCTGACCGACAGCGCCGCCGCCGTCCACCTGGTCGCCTACCTGCGCGACCGCGCCGCGCTCTAGTCGAGGAGAACCACCGTGACGAAGGCCCTGTTCGCCCCGTCGACCCCGGTCGAGATCGCCGCCGCCGGGTACGAGGCCCGGTCCGCCCAGCGCGGGCACGACCGGCTGCACCACAAGTACGGCCGCCGCGCGGAGCCCACCGCGTTCGCCAAGGCGTACCGCGACGCCGCCGAGTCCGCGTTCGAGGACGTGATCGCCCGCATCGCGCCCCGACCGGCCGACTGACCGACCACCGATCCCAGCCCGGCGAGGGCGGAGGGCAACCCGCCCCCGCCGGGCCCACCCCACCAACACCCCGAAGGACAGGCCATGTTCGACATCGAGACCCCCGGCTCCCGCACCACCCCCGACCAGCTGGACGTGATCGAGGCTCTGCGCGTCTGCTCCGCCCTGTTCGCGGTGCGCGGCTTCTACCAGCCGCTTTCCCGTCAGTGGGAGCCGCAGCCGCCCACCGCGATGGAGGCGGAGCAGTACCTGCACGGGTACGACTACCCCGAGCTGCGGCGCGAGGTGGACGCGGTCACCGGCGCGGCCGACGCCGCCGCCGAGGCGCTCCAGTGGTGCCTTGACGGCCAGTTCAGCGGCAACGAGTTCCGCCAGCGTCTGGCCGCGATCGCCCGCCACCCGGTGACCGTCTGGCGCAACCTTCCGCTGCTCGCGTCCGTGCCCGCCGCCATGAAGCGGGAGCGCGCCGCCGAGGAGACGGCGAAGGCGGCCGAGGTGTCCCGGCACCTCGGGGTGGTCGACTACCGGCTGACCGGGCTCACCCTGTCGGTCGTGCGCGTGCTCGACCTCGGCCAGCGGACCTACGGCTACCACTCCCAGCCCCGGCACCGGCTGATCTTCCGCGACGCCGAGCTGAACGTCCTGACGTGGCTGTGCACCAGCACCCGCCGCCCGGCCACCGGCCGCACCGTCACCCTGTCCGGCACGGTCAAGGCCCACGGCCACTACCGGGGCACCGCGCAGACCGAACTCACCCGGTGCCGGTGGGACTACGCCACCAGCTGACCGGCCGCCGGTCCCGGGGTACCGCCCCGGGACCGGCCCGGCCCCCGGGCGGGTGTCCGGGTCGCGGCGGCATCGAGCCGCCGCACCCCGGGCTGCCGCGCCCGGCCGCCCGCCGGCCTTTCCCGCCCGGCCCCCCGGGCCGGACACCACTACCCCCACCACCACGATGAAGGGCACCACCATGACCACCCTTGGCGAAGCGTTCGACACCGCGTACGCCCTCGCGGACCGGCTGGCCGATCTGGGCTTCGCCGCCCACGTCGCGGGCGACCCCCTCCACCTCGGAGCCGCCGAGCTCAACATCACGGCGCACGGCCGACCCGCCAGCCTCTTTCTCGTGCTCGCCGAGGGAGACCTGTCGTGGGAGGCGGTCAGCGACGCCCCGGACGACACCAACGGCGACGTCATCGAAGAGGGCACCCGCTACGGCGTCGACCTCCACCAGGCCGCCGAGCACGCACAGCGGTGGCTCGCCGCAGTCGGCCACCGGCCCGAGTACCCCGCGACGGAGTTCGGCGGCGACGACCTGGCCCGGGTCACGGCGGACCGGATGACCGGCACCGTCAGGGAGTCGACCTACGGCCAGTGGCAGATCACCCTCCCCGACGGCCCGCACGTCCTGGTCACCGACTGCGAGGGCGGCCTGTTCGCCGTCCGCGCCGTCCCCTGCGACCGGCCCGACCTGGCCGGTGAGTGCGAGGACCCCGACCACGAGTGGCCGACCGCCGCCGCCGACCCGGGCAGCACCGTCGACCTGTCGGAGGGCGGCCACACCCTCGGCGAGGCCGCCGCCCGCATCGAGCACGCGGCGGCCGGCCAGCTGCACACCCTGCGCGCCACCGGCCGCTGACCGACGACTTCCGCACGGGAGGGCAACCCCGCGCGGACCCCGGTGCGGCCCGACCCGGGCCGCACCACCACCAACACCCCGAAGGAACAACCATGTTCGAGAACAAGCGGGCCGCCGAGGCCCTCGCCGCCGCCCTCACCCGGGCCCGCATCCCCGCCGAGGCCGTGGACCTGGCCGGTGGCTGCCACTCCGCGCGGATCGAGCTGACCGTCTCCGGCAGCTACGGCGCGCTCTACCTGGAGCCCGACGAGGACGCCCTGCACTGGCAGCTGGACAACGCCGACACGGAGGTGGTCAGCTGCGGCACCTGGCCCGCCGTCATCCCCGCCCGCCGCAACCACCGTACGGTCAGGTTGGTCCGCCGCTGGCTCAAGGCGAACCGCGCCACCCTCGGCCGCCCCGCGCCCGCCCCGATCGAGTACCTGATCGGCGACGAGGTGAACGGCTGGATGTGGGTGTTCTGCCTCGTGGCCACCCGGTACGCCGAGGCGCTGGTCAACGGCCGGATCACCCCGGACGAGGACGCCAAGGCCCTCGCCGCGCTCTACCCCGAGCTCACCGAGGAGTACGGGCTGGACGACGGCGACGGATGGGAGGCCGGGATCGGCATCATCCACGCCCTCGCCCACGGCTGGATCGTCAATCTCGACCAGGGCCAGGACCACCCCGACTACGGGCGCGAGTGGTGCTGGACCGTCCAGGGCCTGAACGCACAGCACGGACCCGACGCCGTCGAGCGCCTGCGGAACGCCTTCCAGGGTGACGTGCTGGCCGCCGCCCGAGCCTTCCTGGCGCAGAAGCACACCATCTGACCAGCCCCGGGCCGCGCGGGAGGGCAACCCCGCGCGGCCCGGCCGGACCGGATCACCCACCAACACCGAGAAGGACCACCCCGTGATCATGTGGAACCCCGATGACCTGCTCGCCGACGTCGTCCGCGCCGAGCTGACCCGCCGCCGCCTTGCCTACGAGGTGCACGGCAGCGCCGCCTGCACCTACCTGGTCCTGCCCCTCCCGGGCGGCTGCGGCGAGGTGGCGATGTCCGACGTGAACAGCGACCTTGACGGCCCGCTCGCCGAGTACAGCGGCCTGCACGCCCACTAC
The DNA here is from genome assembly GCF_036226505.1 of Kitasatospora sp. NBC_01246. Lineage (NCBI taxonomy): Bacteria > Bacillati > Actinomycetota > Actinomycetes > Kitasatosporales > Streptomycetaceae > Kitasatospora > Kitasatospora sp. NBC_01246. The sequence continues at coordinate 56,164 of NZ_CP108486.1, forward strand.
TTCCCGACCGGCCACCTGGAGGGACGCGACGACGAGGTGGTGCTGTTCGAGTCACCGAACCTCGGCGACCGCCGGAGCCCCGACCGGTTCCCCGTCGAGTTCGCCGAGCTGCTCGGCGCCGTTGAAGCCTGCTTCCGGCTGTTCGCCCCGCGCCGCCAGGCCGCCAAGCGGCTGCGGGAGATCGCCGCGACCGAGACCGTCGGCAGCCGCCCGGCCCCCGACCCGGCCCCCGCCCGCTACCGCTGGCGCCGGGGCGCCGACGACACCGTGGCCCTGTCGGTGACCGCCACCGCCGTCATGGACGCCGAGGCGATCGCCGCCAAGTTGTACGCCACATTCAGCAAGCCGTTCGAGAGTGGCGACCCGCTCCCGCCGCTGCTGACCGTCCAGGACGTCATGCAGGTGCTCGCCAGCGAGGCCGCCGGATGCGCCGACGGCTGGCACTTCTGGGCCACCGAACCCGGCCAGGACGCATGGGACACCGTCCACCCGTGGGCCGAGGCCCAGGTCCGCAGGCTGTTCCCCGAGCTGACCTGGCCCCCGGCCGACTGACCGCACCGCCGCCGGTCCCGGGCCCAGCGCCCGGGGCCGGCCCCGCCCCCCGGGGCGGGTTCCCGGGTCGCGGCGGCATCGAGCCGCCGCACCCCGGGCTGCCGCGCCGCCCGTCCCGCCCCTGCCAACACCCACCGAGGAGAACCGCGTTGAACCCCCTGACCCCCGCCCGCGTCATGCTTGACGACCTCGGTCCGTTCGACTGCCTCACCTACGGCGACACCTGCCCGAACGGGTACAGCCTGCCTGTCCTGACCCTGGACCAGGTCCACCGGATCGCCGCCGTTCTGGACGCCGAACACGCCTTCCGTCCCGAAGCGGACGTCCTGCGCATCGAGGGGGAGGTGGTCGAGGTCCGAGACGAGGAGGGCGAGTTGGTCGAGCGCTGCCCCCCGGGCGCCGACGGCCTGTACCGCGTCGGCCACGGCTGCTGGACCTGGCGGATCGTGGACCCCGCCCCCGCCGTTCCTGTCGCCGTCCCCGCCGGGGAGGCTGGCGCGCGGGTGGCCGCCGCCGAGTTCGCCCGCGCCCTGGCCGAGCTGGTCGGCGGCTTCCCCACCGACGAGGAGGGGAAGGTGGGCGCGGTCCTGACCCTGCTGCACCCCGACGGCACCCCGGCCGGAACGGTGGTCCTGCAGCCCGGCCACCTCCCGTGGCTCACCGGCCTGGTGCGGGAGTCGCTCACCGCCGAGCGCCTCGCCCACACCGACGAACAGGGTGACGAGCCGTGGGACAGCCTCCCGGGCTGACTGCCGTACCCGGCCGTGCGGGCGCGTGCGGGTGGTCGGCCTGCCGGGCGGGGGTCCGCCGGCGGTCGGGTGCGGGTGGTCGTCTTCCGGCATCGGCCTTGCGGCCGATCCGGCAGTGGGCGCGCACCGGGCGTGTGCCCGCGCCGTGCGGCTCCGGCGGCCGGGTGCGGCGTGCGTTCCCGCGCCGCGGGAGGTCTTGGGAGGCTTCGCCCGCGCGCTCAGCCTCGCGGGGGGCTCCTCCGGACCCCCGCCCCCCGCGACTCCAATTCGCGGGCGGGGCGCCGTTCGTGGCTGGCATGGCGGGGTGGCCGGGGCCCGGCGGGAACGGTGGCCGGCCGTGTGGGGGTGGCCGCACGGTGGTGGACGTCGCGGAGGGCCAGGAGGCGGTGCCGGTCGGTCGGGCGGGTGCGGGCCGGCCGACGGGCGGGGCTCGAAAGCGGCTGACTGGGAGGGGGGCCCGGCGACGGCCGAACGGGTGAAAGTCCAGGTCAGGGCCCCTTTGGGGCTGGACACCACCCCCAAAACCATGGTTTAATTGAGTCATCAAGGCGGGGAGGGCAACCCCCGCCGAGAGGCCCCGGCCAAACGGCCGGGGGAGCCACCAACAGCGAGGAACCCCCGATGACCGCCAAGACCCTGGCCGCCGTTCCGTCCGGAGCCGTCAAGATCGCCAAGGCCGCCGCCGCCGCCGGATGGACCACCGAGGTTTCCACCTGCGGAGACGACAGCTTCCGGTTCTACGTCCTCAACGGCACCAACGGCACGGGCGAGGAGTTCCAGGCGTCGTGGGTCGGCACCGGCAGCCGGTGGCGGATCGACGGCAGCCCGACCGTCCGGGTCGAGGGCAGCGACTGGATCGGCGCGAAGCTCGCCGAGGTGGCCGCCGTCATCGAGCACAACCCCGCCCCGGTCGCCGAGGAGGTCGCCCCGGTCGCCCCGGTCGCCCCGGTCGCCGAGGAGCCCGCCGAGGCCGCCGAGGTTGAGTGGCTGTTCGCGTGGCGTGCCGACGAGGACGACGCCGGTTGCCCAATCGTGTACCGCAACGCGCTGTGCGACGGGGTGTACTACGGCATTGGGCGGCACACGACGGTTCCGTCTCGGCTCCGTGTTCACCACATCGACAGTCGCGCGCTGCTGGCCACGGTCGACACCGAGGCGGAGGCCGTTGCCGTCATCTCCGGGCACCGGGCGGAGCTGGAGATTGAGCGCGCGAAGGAGGCCGCAGCGAAGGCCGAGGCTCTGCGCGAGCGGGTCCGCAGCTACGGTTTCACCGCCGCCGACATGGAGGCTCTGGCTAGCGCGTACACCGGTCGTCTCGACCGGGACCACCCCAGCTTCGCTAGCTTGGTTGCGCGCGGGTGGCTGGTCCCGTGGATCGTCGGTGGCTACGTCTACACCTTCGGTCCGGACACCGAGCTTGCCTGGCGTCAGGCGGACCGGGGTATCCAGGCCGGATGGCTCACCACCCCCGAGCAACGCGACCAGGCCCCCGTCTGGCGGTGCGTCGAGTGCGACATCTACCGCACCGGGGCCGACGAGGTGTGCATCACGTGTGGTGACGGCCCCGCCGAGGTGGTCGAGCGGCCGGAGCTGGAGGAGCCCGCTACCTGGCAGTGCGGAGGGTGCCGGGCCCACAGCGGCATGGGTGAGGCGGAGTGCACAGTGTGCGGATTCGGTCCGCTCGACAGCGCCGAGCAGGACGCCCACGCCTACGACGAGGAGGCCGAGGCGGAGGAGCCCGCCCCGGTCGCGGCCGTCCCCTCCCCGCTGGCCGCCGCCCAGGCCGCCCACCTCTACACGATCAAGCGCACCGGCCACGGCCGCTGGCACCTCACCGTGTCGGGCGAGTTGTACGAGATCACCCGGCTGACCGGCCGCGCGTCGTACGCCGTCGAGCACGCCACCGGGACCGGGCGGGCCCGGGTGGGCGAGCCGGTCGGCAGCCTCACCAGTGCCGCCCAGCAGGCCAAGCAGCACGTCCGGTCGCTGGCCCTGGCCGCGTGATCGGCCCCCGGTCCCGGGCACCGCGCCCGGGACCGGGGCCCCGCCCGACGGGCGGGTGACCGGGCCGGAGCGGCATCGAGCCGCCCCGACCCGGGGCTGACGCCACCTCGGCCGACCCGGCCGAGCCTTCCGGACCACCACAGACCCCCGCGCGGGAGGGCAACCCCGCGCGGCCCCCGGCCGACCCGGGCCGGACACCACCAACACCGAAGGACGGAACACCATGACCGCCATTACCACCACCACCGACCCCGACCTGACCCCCGGGACGGCCGGGCAGATCGTGGCCGAGATCCGGGCCGCCATCGAAACCGGGTTGGCCCCGCTGTTCGCTGCGATGGAGTGGGCGGAAGAGGAGATCGAGGACGGCCAGGCCCGCCACGGCGAGCGCGGCCAGCACACGAGCCGGATTTGGCGTGAGTCGTTCGCGCTGGCCAGGCCGACTCACGACCGGTTCAGCCGCGCGGAGATCCTCTACCGGGCCCACGTCTCCGAGCTGGTCGACCGGGTCGCCACCGGCAAGGACACCCGCCCCGGGACGACGGCCGAGCTGATCGCCGTTCTCATGGACTGCAGCTTGGTCGGGCCGCTGAACTCCGCCGCCTCATGCCTCCAGATGCGACTGTTCGCCCGTGCCTTCCCGGCCGCGTTCGAACAGCACATCGCCGAGGCGGTCGAGCTGGAGGCGTACGAGACCGTGCACGGCAAGCAGGCCGACGAGTACGAGGCCGAGATGCGGCGCAGGGCCGCCCAGCCGTGGCGGGTCACCAAGGACCGGCGGACGCCGGAGCTGGACCAGCAGACGCCGAAGGCGCTGGAGGCCCCGACCCAGCTTCTGTTGGAGCTGTGAGCCTCGGCCCCGCCCCGGCCGGTGGCCGGGGCGGGGCGGCCGGCCGGGGCGGCATCGAGCCGCCCCGGGCCGGGCTGACGCTCCCTCGGCCGACCGGTCGATTCCTCCGGACCACCCCCAGGCCGCCGCGCGGGAGGGCAACCCGCGCGGCCCCCGGCCCGACCCCGGGCCGGACACCACCAACACGAGACGAGGCCACCATGACCGCCACCCCCGCCCTGACCGTCGGAACCCGCGTCTTCCACGACGCGGCCGACGCCGACGCCCCCGACCACGGCACTATCCGGCTGATCACCACGGACACCAGCCCCGGCGCTCTGTACCCCGTGACGTACGTCGTGGAGTGGGACCGCCAGCAGGGCAGCACCGACGAGTGCGAGGCGTGCGAGCTGAACCCGCTGCCCGCCGACGGCCAGCAGGTGCCGCAGCCGCTCCCCGGGATCGAGCCGGGCGTTCGCGTCGAGGGCACGATGACCTACCAGGCCCCGGGAGCCGGGGCCGCGCCCCGCGAGATCATCCGGCGCGGCACCTACACCGGGCCCCGGGGCGGCACTCGGCACACCGTGCGGTGGGACGGTTCCGACGTGCCCGAGGCCGCCGAGGCCGCCGACTTCCGGGCCGTCCACCCCGACGTGATCCAGGCGGAGCGCCGCGCCACCCGCCACACGGTCGGTGACCGTGTCGAGTGGTGGGACGGGACGCGCAACGGCCGGGTGTTGGAGACCGCGACGTTCTTCGGTTCATCGGGTCTGGCCCGGACCCTGGTCCGCGTCGCGTGGACCGGTGAGCGGGTTCCCGATCGGCGCTGGCACGAGGCCGCCGAGCTCTACCCGATGCACGGTGCGCAGCTCGCCGCCGAGTACGGCCGCCGCCGCCGTAGCGGCCAGTCGCACGCGCAGGCCATGGCCGTCTACCACGGCGACATCCACCGCCCGGCCCCCGCCGCCGTCCGCAACGAGGACCGCGTGTCCCCGCTGGACCGCTGACCGGCCCCGCCCCGGCCGCTGGCCGGGGCGGGGCGGCCGGCCGGGGCGGCATCGAGCCGCCCCGGCCGGGGCTGACGCTCCCTCGGCCGACCGGTCGATTCCTCCGCACCACCGAAGGCCGCCGCCCGGGAGGGCAACCCCGGGCGGCGGCCGGACCCACCAACAACGAGAGGTACCCGCTGTGAACAGCTTCGCCGTCAACACCCGCGTCTCCCGCCGCGCCGCCAACCCCGAGACCCCCGACTACGGGGTGATCCGGCTGATCATCACCCGCCCCGTCACCGTGTTCGGCCCGCACGTGTCGTACCTGGTCGAGTGGGACCGCCAGCAGGGCCGCACCTTTCGGTACGAGGCCGCCTCACTGGCCCTGGTCCCCGAGCAGGCTGCCCCGCAGGTGATTCCCGGGATCGACGTGGGCGTGCGGGTCGAGGGGGTCACCACCTACCAGGGGCCGGACGCTGACAGCGTCGCCCGGTCGATCCTGCGGCGAGGCAAGTACACCGGGCCCCGGTACACCCACCACACCGTGCTGTGGGACGGCGAGCGGGAGCCCGAGATGGTGGACCGGTGCGACTTCTGGGCCGCCGTCCCCGGCGCCGTCCGGTTCGAGCGGGCCCGGCAGGGCGGGTTCGCCGTCGGCGACGTCGCGGAGGCGGTCCGCGACGGCGGGACGGTCAGCGGCCGGGTGCTGGAGATCCTCCCCGGGGCGGGCAAGTGCGTGCGGGTGGCGTGGGTCGGCCAGGACGGCAGCCAGTGGCACGGGGCCGACGAGCTGTACCCGCTGCACGGTGCCCAGCTCGCCCAGGAGTACGAGCGTCGGATGCGGGGTGGCCAGACCCACGAGCAGGCCAGCAGCGTCTACCTCGGCGACTACCGGCCGATCACGGATCTCGCCGTCCGGGCGTATGGCTACATCCTGCCGCTCGACCGCTGACCGGCCGCCGGCCCCGGGGTGCCGCCCCGGGGCCGGCCCCGCCCCGGTCGCGCGTCCGGGTCGCGGCGGCATCGAGCCGCCGCACCCCGGGCTGCCGCGCGGCAGCCGGCCGCGCCGGCCAACCGGCCAACAGTGGACGCCCCTTCGGGGCGGCGCCCCTTCCGGTCCGGCGCGTTCACCGCCGGTGGCCGTGGCCGGCCCCCGGCGGGCGCCGGACGAGCAACCGTCCCCGCCCCGCCTTCCGACCTACCGCACCGCCGCCGTCGGCGGCACCGGCGAGGCAACCGCCGGAGACCTTCCACCGACAGGAGAAGCACCGTGAGCACCCCCCGACCCACCGACGACTACCTGCGCGCGTTCTGCGCGGCCGCCCTCGCCGAGACCGCCTGGTTCGAGGCCCTGCCCCTCCCCGCCGACCCGGACCCGACCCGCGGCCGCGAGTGGGAAGCCGTCGAGGTGCTCGGCCTCGGCCTGCACTCCCTCCCCGACGGCCAGCGCGAGCAGTTCCTGGCCGCCGCCACCGAGTTCGTCAGCGCCCGCCCCGAGCTGCTCGACCAGAACCCCACCTATGTCGGCGAAGCGTGGTGGATCGCCCAGCGCGGCCCGGACGCCTGCCCCGGCCGCGACTTCGACGGCTGGGAGGACCTGGCCCCGGAGCTCCGCCACCGCCTGGACCAGGCCGCCCGGCGGTCCACGTACCGGTTCGGCGCCGTGCAGCTGGACGACGCCGCCGCCACCGTCCGGTTCGTCTGACCGCCCATGACTCCCGTCCGCTCCCCGCGGACGGGCCCCACCGCCGGAGCGAGGGCAACCGCCCGGCCCACCAACAAGGAGACACCGATGTTCGACCGCGACGAGAGCAACGAGTCCGCCATCCCGAAGTTCAGCGCCAGCCTCCCGGGCCAGCGCAAGGACGGCACCCCCGGAGCCGGCGGCGGCCGCCCGTTCGGGCCCGACCCCGACGGCACCGGTCGCGTGCCCCGGCAGGGCGAGAACCCCGACCGCTGACCCAGCCCAACCGGCCGGGCCCGGGAAGACCAGCCGTCTCCCGGGCCCGGCCCCACCGGACGAGGTGCCACCGATGAATCTCCCTCCGATGTGCCAGGCCACCACGCAGGACACCGCCGAGGCCGGCCGCCTGCTCGCCACCGCCCGGCCCTGCCGGGCCGACGCCACCCACCGGGTGGTCGGGCACGCGCTCAACACCCCGACCCTGGCCGCCGCCCACCACGAACTCGCCTGCGCGGAGCACGCCGATCAGCTCGCCGAGCAGTGGACCGACCGAGGCGTCCGTACCGGTGGCAAGCGCCGCCCGGTGATCGCCCGCGTCCACCCGTACGTGCCCGGCGGGCTCTACCCCACCGAGCTGCAGCCCGCGTTCGAGGGCCTGCCCAGCTTCACCCCGAAGCCCCGGACGGCCCCGGCCGCCCCCGCCAGGCCCAAGCGCACCCCGCCCCCGCGGCAGGCCCCGCTGTGGACGGCGGCCGCCCAGGTCGCTGCCGCGGTCACCGCCACCGACCCCGTCCACCCGGGCGCCGAGCCGGCCGTACCCGTGCTGCCCGCGTTCCTCCGCGTGACGTCGCAGAACCTGGACGATGACCGGTGGTCGGTGGAGTGCTCGCGCCACAGCGGCGAGTGGCACACCGTGCGCCTGGTCGACGGCGACCGGATCGACGCCGAGGACTGGGCCCGCTACCACGCGCTGGAGCACGTCCAGGAGCACCAGCTGGTGACCCCGTTCGAGCTGGAGCTGGCCCAGGCCGCCGGGTTCTCCGCCGCGCAGGCCGAGGTGATGAGCTGGGCCGGGCGCGGCGAGTTGGAGGAGGACCTGAACGGCTTCTACGTCGCCGACGGCGGCCACTGGAAGCCGAAGGCGTTCGACGCCCGGCGGGTGCGCACGCTGATGGCCCGGGGGTACCTGGCCTGGCAGGCCGAGAGCACCGGCTACCGCCGGGCCGTTCCGCTCTCCATCGCCGGACGGGCCGCCTGGACCATGTGGAGCCGCGCCCAGCGTCTCGGCCTGGTCGAGTACGCCGAGGTGGACACCGAGACCGGCGTCACCGACGTGCGCCGCAGCCAGTACGTGATGCTGCGCGAGGAGTTCCCCGCCGAACGGGAGGCCGCCAACCGCCGCGCGAAGGAGACGCCGGCCCCCGGCAGCGAGCTGCGGCCGCCGGCGGTCCGCACCGCCGCGGACTGGCACCACCCGCTCGATGCCGAGCACGTGCTGGTGCGCGAGCGCCTGGTCGAGTACGGCGATCACCGGTACGCCGTGCGCCGGGCGGGGGAGGGGGAGCCGATGACGCTCACCCGTGCCGACGGCGGCCCCGTGCTCGCCGAGGGCCTGCGCTGGTGGGGCGAGGTGGAGCGCGCCGTCACCGAGCACGCCCAGGCCGGCGGCGAAGCCGGCCGCGACGAGCTCGGCCCCCGGCCGGTGATCCCGTGGGGCCTGCTGATCCCCTGCCCCGTGACGATCCACCAGGCCGGCTACCGCTGGACCGACGTCGAGTGCAGCGACTGCGAGAAGTACCGCGACCCGGACGACCAGGAACCCGGGCTCGGCGCGCACGACAGCCAGCGCGCCGCCGTCACGGCCGCTGTCTTCCACGCCCAGCGCCACGAGAAGGCCATCCGCGAGTCCATGGAGCAGATGCTGCGGGAGGACGCCGTCAAGGCGCTGGCGCCGGTGTTCACCCTGGAGCTGTACGCGATTCTCGCCGCCGTCCAAGTCCGCGCCGACGGCCTCACCTACGACGGCCGCCGCAGGTTCCGCATGATCCCGGCGGAGACGCCCACCAACGCCAAGCGGCGCGGCCGGCCCGTGCGCCGGGAGCTGGTCGAGTTGCTGCAGCGCGGCGGTTACCTCTACGGCCGCAAGGACGCCGGACCCGTGCGGCCGACGCCCGACGGAACCCTCGCCGTGCAGGCCCTGGTCGAGGTCGAACTGCCCGCGACCTGGCCCATGGGCAAGGCGCCCGAGACGCTGCGGGCCGTGCCCGATGGATGGGCTGAACGGCGCTGGCGCGAGCTGCGGACGGCCCGGTGGGAGAGGTTGGAGGCCGAGCGCGCGCGAGGCGGTTCCCCCGACCCCGCCGCTCTGGTTTAATTGATTCATCATTCCCGGGTGGTCGGCCTCGGCCTGCCGTCCGGGGAACGACAAAGGCCCGCCGCTTACGCGGCGGGCCTCGGCCAGGCGGGCGGCGAAGTTTGGCAACAGGCCGCCCTGCCCACGTCTCCACCAACAAGTGAAGGACGACAGTGATGGTACCCGAATTCCCCTTCCCGGTTGAGCAGCCGAACGACGGCGCCCCCTTCCTCGGCGACCTGGTCGTGCTGCGGCCCTCGGTCGCCCGGCACGCCCCCGCCGCAGAGTGGTTCCTGATCGTGGACTTCTTCAACGGCGACGCCGACAGCGGCCTGTTCGAGATCAACCTGCCCGCCGGCCACCCGCAGTGGATGGACTGGGCCCAGGTGGTCGACCGGTACGACGTGGCCGCCGTCATCCGGCACAGCCCGGAAGGGGCCCAGACGTGGCAACTCTGACTCGCCTGCTGCTGCCGGCGCAGAGGTCTGCCACCGACCGAGTGGAGACCCCCGTGACCCCGCCGCCCGCCACCCAGCAGCCCGCTGACGACACCGACCCGGCCCTGCTCGCCGCCGCCGTGAACCTGCTCTCCCAGACTCCCGACACGGACACGACCGAGCTCGCCCGCGCCGCCCACCTGTTCCGCCCCGACACCGACGAGCCGACCTGGCGGAGCGTCATCGCCAGCGCGCGCGCCCAGCTGCTCGACCGCCCCGGCCTGACCGGGCAGACCGGGCTCAGCCGCGCCACGCTCCAGCGGCTGTGGTCCGACCGCGACAGCAACGGCCACCCGCCCGCCGTCACCCTCGGCGGGGTGATGCACTGGTGCCTGCCCCAGTGGCAGCGCTGGCACGCGGACCTGACCGCGGCCAAGACCCGCGAGCAACACATCGAGGCCGGCGGCATCGACCGCTCCGGCGACCCGGACGAACTGGTGCCGATCAACGCGCTCGCCAAGATCCTCGGCCACAAGGACACCAGTACCGTGCTGGGCTGGCGCAAGAACCCCCCGGCCAAGGGCTCCATCGGCGACCTGCTCCGCAGCGAGCCCGACGGGTCCGTGGAGTACCGCGGCCAGGTGGTCCCGGCCTACCGCCGCAGCCGGCTGTGGGACGCCGCCGCGCAGGCGCCCGCCCGCGGCCGGGGCGGGGCGGGCCGCGGCGCCGGCCGCAAGCCGAAGGCCCACCCGTGGGCCGGCGACGCCCGGCTTGACCTGGCCCGCCAGTTGCTCGCCGAGTTCCCCGACGACACCACCGCCGAACTGATCCGCGCGGCCCGCCACGCGGACGGCGAGGGCACCGCCGAGCCGACCTGGCGCCAGATCTTCGAGACCGCCCGCGAGCACCCGGAGGCGACGTGACCGCCCAACGCTGCCCCTCCCACCGCAACCGCCCCCCGGCCGCCCCGGCCCGGCCGTTCCGGATCGACCCGCAGCCCTACACCTGCAAGGGGTGCGGCGCCCGGCTCGGCACGCAGGACGAGGCCGTTCACCACTACTGCCCGTGCTGCGGGGAGCGGCTGGAGAGCTGTATCCGCAACGGCAGTTCGAGCTGCCCGCAGTGCGGCCGGATCGGCCGTGACGGCGAGTTCGTTCCCGAGGTGGACCACCTGGTCGAGCTGCTGACCGGCCGGGGCCGGGCGGACCACCAGGAGCTCGCCGCCTCGGCCTTCCGCCGCGTGATGGGCGAGCGGGTGGCGCACTACGCGCGGTGGGTCCACCAGGACGCCGGCCACACACACGGTGTGCTCGCACGCGGTTCCTCCCGCGTCGACATCCGCGTCCAGGTCGAGGCGGGCCTGGTCGAAGCCGCCACGCCGTGCGGGCGGGACGGATGCCGGGGCAAGGTCTGGTCCACCGTCACCGGAACCGCCCAACTGCTGGCCGTCTACCAGCGCGACCCCCGGCTGCCCGGAACCTGCGACCGATGCGACCGGAGGCCGACAGCATGAGCACACCCGAACCCCGCTGCCCCCGCTGCACCGGACCCCTCGGCGGAAGTCTCGCCCGCTCCCGCATGACCCACGCCCGGGACCTCGGCATCTGCTCGCCGTGTGCCACGGACGAAGCGATGCGCGAGGTGGCCGGCCAGGCCCCGATCCCCCCAACCGACTGGCCGCGCCGACCGGCCCGGACCTGACCGCCCGCCATCACCCGCAGGCCGCCCGCGGCCGCCGAAGTACGCCGCAACGCAAGGCGCCCACCCGTCCAGGGTGGGCGCCTTCCGCGTTCGCCGACCGGGACCATCGCCGCCACCAGGTGCTCATGCCTGGCAGGATGCTGGCGAAGCCGATCAAGCCGGGGGAGTGCGGGTGTCGAGCAGTGGAGCGGAGCGGGCTCTGGCCTACGTGGCCGAGCGCAGTGTCCTGGTGCCGCACGGGTGCCGTTTCTGGAGCGCTGCCCTGACCAGCAAGGGGTACGCCAAGGCCGTCATCACCGAGTCCGGGCGCGAGCGCACCGTGCGGGTGCACCGGTGGCTGGTCGAGCAGGTGGCCGGCCCCGACCCGCTGCCGCCGGAGCTCAAAGTCGCGCACGGATGCAACGAGAGTCTGTGTGTGCAGATCGACCACCTGGCGGCCGTCTCCCAGCGCGCCAACCTGCAGCAGATGGCGAGGGAGAACCGGGCAGCCGGTCGGGCCCACGTCGGGGTCGCCGACACCCGGGGATCTCTGGGCCGGGCGCAGGCGATCCAGGCCGCGCTCCGCGAGGGGCTCGACCTGCCCGCGCTCGCCGCCGCGATGCTCGCCGGGGAGGCGAGGCCCCTGGTCCGCGAGGTGCTGGAGAGAGGCTACGACCCGGCCGCCTACCTGGCGGCCGTGGCGGCCTCGGACCCCACACGCGGCCAGCTCCCGCTGTTCTGATCCGGCGTCCGCCCGCAACGACACCGGGCCCCGCCTGGCCCATGGGTTCCATGGAGCCGGACGGGGCCCGACGCACGTTCAGAGATGCTCAGACAGCGGCCGATCCTGGCCCATCGGTGAGGGCCAGGTCCTGCTCGGCGGGCTCGCCGTCCTGCTGAGAGGGAACTGTAGCCGACCCGGCGCCGGCGGGCGCCGGGTCGGCGGCGGCCGCGGGCGCGGCGGCCTTCGCCGCGTCGTGGTTCTTCTTGGCCTGGCGGACCTCGGCCGGGGTCATCCCGAGCCGGTCGGCCGCTTCCTTCGGGGTCACCCCCGTGTCGAGCAGCTCGACCACTAGGGCGTCGAGCCTGGCCCGCTTGACGTCGGCCTGCGAGGCGCGTTCCTCGCGGAGCTTGGCGGCGCGCTGCTTGGCCTCGGCCAGCAGCTTGGCCGCCCGCCGCTCGGTCTCGGCGGAGTGCTCTTCGAGCTCGACCTGCGCGACCAGCACGTCCGCCGCCAGCTGGCGGCGGCGGGCGGCGGCCTGCTCGAACTGCTCGGCCAGCTCGGCGGCACGCAGGCGCGCGGCGCCGCGCGCCGACAGCTGGCGCGTACCTCTGTTCTCTGCCATGAGTTCCTCCGTTGATCGTTCCGACGGTCCACATTGTGCACCGGCCGCCCCGCTGGTGGGGGAGTGGTTTCCCGGCCCAGCCGGCCGAACGCCGCGCCGTCGCCCGTCCCGTGGCGGCCGGTCAGCCGTCCAGACCCTGCCGCCCGTCGCCCCCGCCCGCCGTTTCGACGTGGCCGCCCGAACCCTGCCGCCCCGCTGCCCGGTACTGATCCACCGTTGATTTCTGCAGGTCCGTACCGCACCGCAGTTCCGGCTCTCCCTGTGACGCGCACCCAGGTAGCGCCGCCCGTACGGATTTCCACAGCCCTGCTCGGAGAGCAGGCCCATGGAAATCCGCCGTGCAAGCACGTGACCCTTAACGATCTTCAAATCGCCCGTTCGTACCTCACATAGCAATTCGAAGATCGTTAAGGGTCACACCTCAGACACTTGAGTGACCTTGGCGGGTATGATCGCCCCATGATGACCGTCCACCGCCTCAGTGCCGGGGACGGGTACGTCTATTACATGCGCGAAACCGTCAGTGCCGATGCCCAGCGCGAGCGCGGCCAGGAGCTCGGCGATTACTACACCGCCAAGGGCCAGCCTCCCGGCCTGTGGATGGGATCGGGTGCTGCACTGCTCGGTGTTTCCGGCACCGTGACCGAGGCTCAGATGAAGGCACTGTACGGCGAGGGCCTGCACCCGGACGCCGAGCGGATCATCGCCGAACGCCTCGCCGCCGGCGACCACGCCACCCGGGCAGTGGCGGCCGCGAAGCTCGGCCGGAAGTTCCCCACCTTCAAGGGGCCTGACAACCCGTTCAGCCGCCTGCTGGAGGAGGAGCTGGACGCCTTCGCCCGCATCGAGCAGCGTCCGCCGTCCCCCGCCGAGCGGGCCGCCGTGCGCGGCAAGGTCGGCGCCCGCCTGTTCCGTGAGGAGCACGGCCGCGGCCCCGCCACCAAGGAGGAGCTGGGCCGGTTCATCAAGAAGGCCGAGGGCGGCAAGCAGCGCGCGGCCGTCGCCGGGTTCGACCTGGTCTTCTCTGCCCCGAAGTCCGTCTCCGTGCTGTGGGCTCTCGGCGACGAGGACGTGCGCCGGGCCGTCGAGCGGGCGCACGAGAAGGCCATGGCCGACACTCTCGCCTGGCTGGAGGCCGAGGCGACGATGACCCGCACCGGCACCGGCGGCATCGCTCAGGAGCACGTCGAGGGCGGCCTGATCGCCGCCAGGTTCCGGCACTACGACAGCCGCCTCGGCGAGCCCCTGCTGCACGACCACCTGGTGATCGCCAACAAGGTGAAGGGCCGGGACGGCAAGTGGCGTTCGCTCGACAGCGCCCTGCTGTACGCGCAGAACGTCCCGGCCAGTGAGCTCTACAACGCGCGCGTAGTCGAAGAGGTGTGCGCCGAGCTCGGCCTGCGCGCCGAGGCCCGCGAGGTGACCTCCGGCAAGCGGGCGGTGATGGAGATCGCCGGTGTCGGACACGACCTGATCGAAGCGAACTCCGGCCGCTCTACGAGCATCAAGGAGCGCACCGCCGAGCTGGTTGAGGAGTACCGCGCAACCACCGGGCATGAGCCGTCTAGTAAGGTCCTGACGCAGCTCATGCAGAGAGCCACGCTCGACACCCGGCCGGACAAGAAGGAAGCCCGCTCCCTCGCCGACCTGCGGACACAGTGGCGCGAGACCGCCGTCGCGGAGTTCGGCGCCGACCGGGTCGACCGCCTGCTCTGGCACGCGCGGGCCGTCGCGGAGCGACTCCGGATCATCGAGCCGGCCCCGGCCGCAATCGACATCGAGCAGGCCGCGCGCGAGGTAATCACCACCGTCGCCGAGCATCGCAGCGTGTGGGGCGAGCGCCAGGTCCTCGCCGAGGCCCGACGGTGGGTCATGCAGACCACCAGGGGCGCGGTCACGGGCACCGATCTGGCCGAACAGATCACAGCCAGGGCCCTGGCCGCCGACTCCATCAACATCACCCCGCCCGACCCGAACCCCACCTTCGCCCCGCTCACCCGCGACGACGGGACGAGCATCTACCGGCGCCGCGAGACCACCCTGTACACCTCAGCGGCGGTCCTCGCCGCCGAGGACAGGATCGTTGCGGCCGCCCGTACTCGGGTCATCCCGCCCGTCTCCGCCGAGGTCTACGACCGCGCCGAAGCCGCCTATCAGCAGGCGAACCCCCAGCGCCCGCTGGACGCCGGGCAGCGCGCCCTCGCCCGCACCTTCGCCACTGGCGAGCATCTGGTCCAGGCCGCCATCGGCCCGGCCGGCGCGGGCAAGACCACCGCCATGGCCTTGGCCGCCGAAGCGGTCAGGGCGAGCGGCGGCCGCGTGATCGGCCTCGGCCCTTCCGCCCGCGCGGCCGCCGAGCTCGCGGGCGGCATCGAGGCCTCGTCGTATGTGCTCCACGAGTGGCTCGCCGCCCGCGAAGGCGCCCACGAAGGCCGCCGCGTACGCGCCGGGTTCGAGCTGTACTCCGGTGACATGGTCATCGTGGACGAGGCCGGAATGGCGGGCAGCAAGCGCCTGGTCGACGTCATCACCGACGCCGAGCGGGCCGGCGCCGTGGTCCGACTCGTCGGTGACCCGGGCCAGCTGGCGAGCGTCGAATCCGGCGGCGCCCTGCGGCTGCTGGCGAACGTCGTGGACGTCGTGGAGCTGGAGGCGGTGCACCGCTTCCGCACCGAAGGCGAGGCCGCTGCCTCGCTCGCCCTGCGAAGCGGCGAGCCCGAAGAGGCGTGGGCCTGGTACCTGCAGCAGGGCCGCATCGTCGCGGGCTCACGCGAGCAGATGGTGCACCAGATCTTCACCGACTGGCAGCGCGACATCGAGGCCGGTCACACCGGCATGATGATGGCCGGCGACAACGCCACCGTGGCCGAGCTCAACGAGAAGGCCCAGGCATACCGGGCAGGCGCCGGCCAGCTCGACCTCTCCCGTGGCGTCGACCTGCGTGACGGCCTGGAAGCCCACCGCGGCGACCTGGTCGTCACGCGCCGAAACGCCCGCCGCAACGTCGTACGCGGCGGCAAGGACTTCGTGAAGAACGGCGATCAGTGGTCGGTTGTCGAGGTCCGGGAGGACGGCAGCCTGCTGGTTCGCCACGCCAGCCACGGCGGCCGCGCGACCCTGCCCGCCGACTACGTCAGCAAGCACGTGGAGATCGGCTACGCGAGCACCGGCCACCGCGGCCAGGGCGCCACTGTGGGCATGGGCGGCGGCCTGTTTGACGCCAGCACCGCCCGGGAGTCCGCCTACGTCGAGATGACCCGCGGCAGCCGGGAGAACAGGGGCTACGTGATCCTGGAGGACGGCCAGACCATGGCCGACGTCCTGCAGAGCATCGCCCGCAACAGCCAGGCCAGCCGGTCCGCCACCGAGACCATTCGCGACGAGCAAGACCGCGCGTGGAACATCGGTCGGCTCGCCAATGAGTACACCGACGTGCACGCCCGCGCGATGGGCCTGCGCTACCAGAGCATGGCCCGCTCCCAGCTCGGCCTGGCAGCCGAGGCGTTCATCGCCGCCGACGCCTGGCCAGCGGTCGAGCGGGCCCTGCGCGACGCCGAGCGTGCCGGATTCGCCCCCGAGCCCATCCTGAAAGCCGCGTACACCGAGCGCGGATTCAGCGACACCGAGGACAACTCGGCGGTGCTGAGCTGGCGCATCGACAACCACGTCTCCACCGCTCAGGAGACCCTGCAGCGGCTGGAGGAACAGCCCAGCAGCCGGCCCCTCCGCGACCTGACAGACGTCCAGGTCGCCAAACTCGCCGACGAGTCGACCAAGCGACGCAGGGCAGCACTGGAGGAAGTGCGTCGGGCCGAGGCCCGGGTCGCCAGCCAGCCTCGCCCGGTGGACGTCGGTGACCTCACCGTGCCCGCCTGGCCGCACCGCGAGTACGGGGATCTCACCCGCGCCCAGCTCGCCGCAGCCATCGGGGAAGCACGGCAAGCCGTGCGCCTGACCGCGTCCGCCCACCCGGCGGAGACACCCGGCGAGGCCGCCGAGCGGACCTGGCAGCACCGGGCCGAATCCGTGCACCTGGCGACCCTGCGGAGCGAACAGCGCCTGCGCGCCGAGATGTCCCGCCGCGACCGTGCCCGTGAGGACTGGCAGCGCGAGCCCGCACCCGGACACGCCTCCACGGCCGGCCTGGACGCCGCCACGATGTCCGCTGCGATGCGCGCCAACGAGGCGACCGAGCAGGAAGCGCACCGCGCGCTCGACCGCGCGGACGCGATCGAGCAGCGCGTGCGCGCCGAACAGCGCCTGCGCCAGCTGCTGCCCGAGATCGTGGACACCACCCCGGACCACCAGGGCCCCGTTCCCGAGTGGCTCGCCCCGCGCGAAACCGAGCGGGACCAGCACACCCCGTCGAGCTGGAACGCCCACCTCGCCGAGCGCCGCGAGGTGATCGAGGCGCGTCTGCTCCAGACCGGCCAGGCCCTCGCTCAGGACCCGCCCGCGTGGGCCCGTACGCTCGGCCCGGTGCCGCTGCCGGACACCGAACTGCGCGAGACATGGGAGCGGACCGCAGCTCTGGCCGACGCCTGGCGAACCCGCCGACAGGTGCGCGACACCGAGCCCGGCATCGGCGACCGCCCGGCGGCGGACCGCGATGCCGAGGCGTGGCAGATCCTGGCCGACCAGGTGGCCCAGGTCGGCCGTCGTGCCCGCGCCACCGAGGCCGCAGTCCAGCGCGGCGAGGCCCTCGCCCGTGCGCAGGCCGAGCTCGACCGCGACGTCCCGACAGCGGCAGTCGAAGCGGAGCCGGTTGCGCTCGCCGTGGCCGAGTACGAGCCGGTGGAGCTCGCGGTGGACCAGGCCGTGCCGGAGCTCGCGGCCGACGTCGCCGAGGAGCCCGCCGAGCGCACCGCCCCGGCCGTCGAGCTGGTCGAGGACGAGCTGCAGGCGCCGGCCGCCGACGTCGCCGAGCCGGTGGAGCTCGCGGTGGACCAGGCCGTGCCGGAGCTCGCGGCCGACGTCGCCGAGGAGCCCGCCGAGCGCACCGCCCCGGCCGTCGAGCTGGTCGAGGACGAGCTGCAGGCGCCGGCCGCCGACGTCGCCGAGCCGGTGGAGCTCGCGGTGGACCAGGCCGTGCCGGAGCTCGCGGCCGACGTCGCCGAGGAGCCCGCCGAGCGCACCGCCCCGGCCGTCGAGCTGGTCGAGGACGAGCTGCAGGCGCCGGCCGCCGACGTCGCCGAGCCGGTGGAGCTCGCGGTGGACCAGGCCGTGCCGGAGCTCGCGGCCGACGTCGCCAAGGAGCCCGCCGAGCGCACCGCCCCGGCCGTCGATGAGTGGGAGAGCCTGCCGTACGGCGAGCTGTCCGACGGCGAGCTGTCCGACATGCTCGCCTACACCACGGACGCCGCCGACACCGCGCTGCAGCAGGCCGTCGCCCAGGAAGCACGAGCCGCCGAGCTCGCCGCTGCCCTCGCACCCGGAGGTGAGATCGAGCAGCGCGTCGCCGCCCGCGCCGAGCGAGTCGAGGCCATCGAGGAGAGCCGCACGGCGGCCGCCGCCGTCGACCGACTCACCACCGAACTCGGCCAGGCCCAGCACCAGGCCGCCGCCGTCGAGGCCCGGCTGGCCGAGACCACCAGGCTCGGCCGTCCCGCCGTGCGCGGCGCCGACCGCGAGGCACTGGAACAGCAACTGCTCGACCTGCGCGCCACCGCCCAGCACCGCGACCAGGAGCTCACCGCCACCCGGCAACGGCTGGAGGACAGCACCCGCACCGCCGGGAGCCCGGCCGAGCACGAGGACGTGCTGGCTGCCTGGCAGCGGGCCGGCGGCAGCCGCGAGGCCGCACTGGAGCGGGCCAAGGCGTCCCGCACCCGTGGCCTGCAGGCCAGCCAGGCCGAAGCCCTCGCAGCGCGCGGCCGGGCCACCGAGCTGGACGGCGCCGCCGCCCAGATCCGCCAGGAGATGAACCGCCGAGACGCCCAGCCCTACGCCGCCCGCATCGCAGAGGACGCCCAGCGCATCCAGGCCGCCCAGCTCGCCGCCGAGCAGCAACGCCAGCAGAACCAGCAGCAGCAGCCCGGCCCGGACGTGAACCGCGGGCAGGGTCGCAGCGGACCCGAGCTGTAGCCAGCCAGGTCTGCTCGGGGGGAGTGAAAACAGCGAAGCGGGGCCCGGAGAACCGGGCCCCGCTTCGTCCATCAGGCCGGGGCGGCTTCGTCGGCTGCCGCCTCCAAGGTCCGCGCGGCCGACCCGAGAGAGGCGAACGCCTCTCCCATCCGGAAGCTCATGGTGGGCGTCAGCCCGTCCAGCTCGGCGAGGGCGTTGTGTAGGCGCTGCTGGAGTGCCTCAGCGTCGGCGGCAAGGATGCGCAGGTGGCTGACGGAAGCCTCGGACATGGCTCTCCCAGGGGGGTGCTGTGGATGCGGGGACCAGGCTACGGCCCTGGCCATGCCCAGGAGCTCGGAAAGGCATTGAAGGCGCGGAGAACCTCGAACCGGGCGATACTCGGTGGATGCAGCAGATGCCCGTCCCAGACCATTGGCCTTCGGTCGACGTACCCAATGCCCTGCTAGTCGGGTGGCTTGGGGCTCCGGACCGGCCGGTATTCCAGGAGCACGTGGTCGACCTTGACCCACAGCAGGACCTCACGGCATGGGTCCCGTCGGCACCGCTCAAGCCGAGCGCGGACTGAGGCCGGTCCTCACGAGTGAACCGCCGGACGGCTTCAAGTCGTCCGGCGTTCTGTCGTTCCGGAACCGGTACTCTGCGGCGGCATGACGACAGACCAAGGCCGCACGCTGGCAGCGGACGAGCTGGGGACGACGTACGGACCGGATACCGCAGGGTGGCCTGCCCTCGGGCTGACGGTGAACCAGGAGCCGGATGCCGAGAACAAGGCGGTGCCCGCCGCGAAGGTGTTCAAGGGCGGCGAGCAGATCGGTTACATCATCGAGTCGGACCGGTTCCCCGGCCGGCCGGTGTTCTCCGTACTGATCACCGCGGGGTGGCCCGTCGCCTTCCCGCACGGGTTTATGCCCCCCGACCCGTTGCGGGCGCTGGAGGGGGAACGGCGCCGCTGGCTGCCGCCGCAGCACCCAGACCATCCGCAAGGGACGTCAACTGACGCCGGTCCCCACGCCTGAACTGCCGGACGGCTTCGAGCCGTCCGGCAGTTCTGTTACTCGGGGCCGCCGGGTAGCGGGATGGCGAGCTGGCCGTCCGAGCCCACCCGCGCACCGTCCTTCCGGCGTTGGTCGTTCACCACGGCGAAGCCGTCCACGGTCACCTCGGCGGCCGGCGCCGACGGCGGCGGCGGTTCGGCGGCCGCCCTGGCCGCCGTCTGCTGCAGGGCCACCTTCACCATCGGGTGGTCGGTGAACTCCCCGCGGTCGCGTTCGTACCCCTTGCCCGCCTGCGAGTTCGCCGACCACCGGCCGTGCCGGTTCGCCGCCGCCTCGGACGCCCCGGCCTCCCGGGCCGCCGACCGGCCGGACGCCCGCCAGCCGTGCGCGGTGAAGTCGCGGCCCTGTGCGTCCTGCTGCAGGCCGACGGCGGCCACCAGCTGCTTGGAGATGTCGTTGACCGAGCCGGGGTGCAGCTGCTCGGAGACGTGGCCCCACCGGTCCACCTTGCGCAGCAGCCGGCCCTCCGTGATGCCCCGCTCGGCGAGCATCCCGCGCCAGGCCAGCAGTGCCAGCAGCGGGCACAGTGCATCCCCGCGCGCGGGCATGAGCTTCCTCTCGCCCTTGCCGTCCTGGTCGGTCTTGGAGTGCCGGAAGCGGACCCAGACACCGGGCTCGGCCGGATCGGTGCTGACCGTGCAGTCCGATAGGTTCAGCGCGGTCAGCTCGCTCCGCCGGGTCCAGGCCGCGAACGAGAACGCGACGAGCAGCCGGTCCCGGGCCCCGGTGAGCGTGGCCGGGTCGATCGCCTCCGCGACGGCGAGCGCCTGGTCCGCCGTCACGATGGCGGACTTCCTCTCGGTCCGCCCGGCGTCGGCCAGCTGCTTGCCGTGCGCCGTGATCAGCTTCCGGGCCTGCCGGGTGCCCGGCATGCCGTCGAACCCGACCTCGGTGTGCACCGCGCGGACCGCCGCCACCGCCTGGTCGAGCGACGCGACCCCGAGCAGCCGGCCGGTGCGGGCCGAGACGGTGTCCGTCAGCACCCGCACCCACTCGGTCAGCGTCTCCGCCGTCATCGGCAGCGGAACACGGCCTGCCGTGACACACCACGAGGCGGCCCGGTCCCACCACCGCACGTACGCGCGGAACGTCTCGGCGGGCACGGCCTGCTGCAGCTTCTCGCGGGTGCGCGGGGAGAGCGTGAAGTCGGCATCCGTCCAGGCGGAGACGTCCGCGATGATCTGCACCGTGCCCGGCGGCACCCGCTCCGGGCCGGTCGGGACCAGGTCGCCGCTCACCGGGCCGCCCCCTCGGCCGGGACCGGGCGCCCGCAGTCAACCAGCAGGCCCTCGGGCACGCCGTCCTGCAGCCACTCCAGGGCCACCGGCTCGGCGGAGAGGAGCGGGCGCTGGTGGCGGTGCATCAGGTTCGCGGCCGCCCGCGGGTCGAGCGGCACGCCGAGATAGGCGTCCGCCGGCGGCGTCCAGGTCGGATCGAGCGCGTCGGCCTGCCCGGGGGCCGCACACCAGGCGTGCTCGGTCTCGAACCACCGCCGATCCCAGCCGAAGCCTTCCACGTACGCCCACCCCTCGGCCTCGGCCAGAATCGCCGACTCGGAGTAGCAGGCCCCGGGGGAGCCCGGGGCGGAGCCGCCCGGCCACGGTGCCGGGGTGAACAGCCGGCCGACATCGAGCAGGAGCCGGGCCATCGAGCCGTACCGCCAGCCCGGCTCGGGCGGCCGGTGGGGGAGGCGGCGGAGGAAGGCCACCAGATCCGTCTCGGCGACGGACGGCAGCGCGTCGTCAGCGTTCCGCTGACGCGCCGCCAGGCCCTGTGGAAGGCCGTCCATTTGGGTCACTTTGTCTCCCACGGTAAGGAGCATTATCACGAGTGAGCCGAACCTTACCAGGGAAATCCGACCAGCCGTCAGCGTTCCGCTGACGGCTGGTGAGCGTCAGCGGAACGCTGACGCTTCGTCCCTGACTGTCAGGCTGTTCCTGACTGTCAGGCAATGTCAGGCTCTACCTGACAAGCGAGGATTGTCAGGTGTAGCCTGCGGAGCATGGCAAACACCGAGTACGACCCCGACGCGGACCGGCACGGCTACAGCCGGACCGCCCTCGCCCGCCTCGCCTACTCCGACGAGCTCGCCGAGCTCGCCGACCAGGCCGCCGCCCACGTCCCCACCATCCATGACTTGTTCAGCAACCGCGGCGAGGCGGTCGGCGAGGCCCTCGCCCTGGTCGCGCTGGCCGAGGCGGTGCTGACCCGGGCCGTGGTCTACGAGCGGCAGCGCGGCGCGAGTTGGCAGCAGATCGGCGACCAGCTCGACATCGCCCGCCAGTCCGCCCACGAGCGCTACCGCGAAGTCGAGGAGGACTGGCAGCTCGGCCTGGTGGAACCGCTCTACCCCGCCCAGCCGGTCAACATCCACGGCCAGGTGCCGGTCCGTGGCCTGCGGTTGCCCGACGCGGCGTACTCGCCGACCCCGGCCGCCCAGCGGCTCGACCAGTGGGTACGCGACCACCTTCCCCGGCACCGGGACACCGAGCATCCCGTCTCCGGCCGCCTGCCGAAGCTGACCGCCGCCGAGGAGATCAGCCAGGTCCTGGCGGCCATCACGCACCTGCAGGAGACCGACGCCGGCCCCGCCGAGCGGGCCGCCGTCATGGAGCGCAAGGCCGCGCTGCTGGAGAGGATCGCCGCCGAGGAGGGCAAGCCGGACGCCCTGCAGAAGGCCGCCGAGGCCCGCGCCTACGCCACCCAGCTCCGGGCCGATGCCAAGGCGCGGCCGTGACGGCCGCCCGACGCTCTGTTGCCCGGAGGCGTCAGCGTTTTGGTGACGGTTCCGCGCCGGTGGGATGCTGACGCCCATGGACTACGAGGCCCGCGAGGCGATCAAGCGGCTGCTGCGCGAGCGCTACGACTGGAACGGGGCCGACCCGGTGGTGGCGATGCGCGCGGTCCGCGCGGCCGCGTATCCCAGTGCCTACGCGCCTCTGCTCGCCGAGGAGCCGGAGCCCGTACCGGCGGAGGACGTCCTGGCCGCGCTGACCCTGATCGAGGACGCCCGGGAGAGGCTCGACGGGCTGGAACTGGACCTGATCCGCGCGGCCCGCACCCGCGCCACCCCGTGGAGCCGGATCGCCACCGCGCTGGGCCTGAAAACCCGGCAGAGCGCGGAGAACCGCGCGCTGCGGCTGGAGCGCTCCATGAAGTACGCCAGCGGCCGG